>NZ_JAUZUS010000004.1:0-263011 GCF_031844145.1 Kocuria sp. PD6 | reverse complement strand
GCACCACCCACCCCACGCACGAACGGCACGGTACGGGGGCGCCGTCGTACCATGCAAACGCGTTAAACCTCGAAGACCGAACCCGCGGCGGGCTCGCCCTGACCCGTATTCGCGGACGCGCGCACCCCGCCTGCAACTCGACGCGGGGCACCCGCCCCGGCGTGCGGCGTCGTCGTCCGGGGACATTCCCCCGGACGGGCGAACGGCATGGACTACCCTCGACTCATGCCCTCCGACACCTCCGGCTCCGCCGCCCGCAAAGCACGCTCCACGCGCCGGGTGACCTGGCCGCTCCGCAGTCGGCAACAGGGCACACCGCACCCCAAGACGCTGGACAACCTCACGGCCAATCTAGGGCAGGTCTCGACCGTGGCAGTGCAGCGGTTAAGCACGTCCCTGCCGTGGTTCTCCCAGCTGCGCGCGGACGAACGCTCGGAACTCGGGCTGCTCGCCCAGCGCGGTATCGCGTCCTTCGTGCGGTGGTACGAGAACCCGCAGGAACCCGTGTGGGTGCTGACGGAGATCTTCAAGCAGGCCCCTACGGAACTGACCCGCTCCATCACGCTGCAGAACGCACTGCAGGTGCTGCGCATCGTCGTGGACGTGGTCGAGGAGAAGGTCCCCGAGCTCGCCCAGCACAACGACGAGGTGGCGCTGCGCGAGGCCGTGCTGCGCTTCTCGCGCGAGGTCGCCTTCGCCGCCGCGGACGTCTATGCCAAGGCCGCCGAGAACCGAGGCTCGTGGGATGCGAGGCTGGAATCGCTCGTGGTGGACGGGATCCTGCGCGGCGACCACTCCGACTCCATGCGCTCCAGGGTCTCCGCGCTCGGCTGGACCGACCAGGGGGACGTCACGGTCATGGTGGGCCCCGCGCCCGCCACCACCGGACCCGCCGGTGTGGAACGCATCCGGCGCGCGGCCGGCCGCCATGCCACGGAATGCCTCGTGGCCATCCAGACCGACCGGCTCGTACTCGTGCTCGGCGGGCTCCGAGACCGCATGCGTTCCCTGACCAAGCTCGCGGCGGTGTTCGGTGAGGGGCCGGTGGTCCACGGGCCCGCGGTGTCCTCCGTGTTCGAGGTCAAGGAATCGGCGGATCGCGCCCAGGCCGGATTGCGCGCCGCCGCGGCCTGGCCCCAGGCACCACATCCCGTCTACTCCGAGGACCTGTGGCCCGAACGCGCCATCAGCGGGGACCCGCTCGCGCTGCGCTCCATGGTGGAGGCCGTGTGGGAACCGCTCTCGGCGTCCTCCACCGGACTCGTGGACACCCTCACCACCTACCTGTGCGTGGGGCACTCGCTCGAGGCCACCGCGCGCGAGCTGTTCGTCCACGCCAACACCGTGCGCTACCGGTTGCGCCGCGTCAGCGACATCACCGGGTGGGACCCCCTGCTGCCGCGGGACGCGTTCGTGCTGCACTGCGCCGTGCTCGCGGGCCGGCTGAACAGTCAGCCATGACATGGTCTTGTAGACCTCCCACAAAGCTCGTCCCCCAGGTTGGTGACACCGACCAGTCCGTGGCGCGGTCCACTCTTGGTGGAATGAACGGGTGATTGCAGTTGTCTGCCCCGGTCAGGGGTCCCAGAAGCCAGGTTTCCTTTCAGAGTGGTTGTCCGTTCCCGGAGTGTCCGACCACCTGAGCGAGCTGTCCGACGCCGCCGGGCTGGATCTCACGCACTACGGCACCCAGGCGGACGAGGAGACAATCAAGGACACCGCGGTGGCCCAGCCCCTCATCGTGGCCGCGGGTCTCGTGGCCGGGCGACTGCTCGCGCCGAGCTTGGAGGACCGCTCCGACGTCGTCTTCGCGGGGCACTCCGTCGGTGAGATCACCGCCGCCGCGCTGTCCGGCGTGCTGAGCGAGGCGGACGCCATGCGGTTCGTGCGCGTGCGCGCCACGGAAATGGCCCGCGCAGCCGCCGTCTCCCCCACGGGGATGGCCGCGGTGCTGGGCGGTAAGCCAGACGACGTCGCTCAGGCCATCGCCGCCGTCGGCGCCACCGCCGCGAACGCGAACGGCGGTGGCCAGGTGGTCGCCGCCGGGACGATCGAGCAGCTCGACGCCCTCGCGGAGAACCCTCCGGCGCGGGCAAAGGTCATCAAGCTCAAGGTCGCCGGCGCGTTCCACACCGAGCACATGGCGCCCGCGCTGGAGCCGCTGCGTGAGCTCGTGCCGCAGCTGTCCCCGAACGATCCGGAGCACCACCTGCTGAGCAACTTCGACGGTGCCCGGGTCGACGGCGGTGCAGCGGCCGTGGACTCGCTCGTGGAGCAGGTCTGCCGCCCGGTGCGGTGGGACGCGTGCATGGAGACCCTGGCCGAACTGCAGGTCGAGCACATCGTGGAACTGCCGCCGGCCGGGACCCTCGTGGGTCTGGCCAAGCGCGGGCTCAAGGGCGTGCCCGCAACCGCGGTCAACACACCGGAGGACCTGGAGACGGTGCGGAGTATTCTGAGCTGACAAGTGTGCGCACGCACCCGGACAACTCGTGAACTGCACCAGGTAAGGAGTCGGCCTCCCGTGGCGACCATCAAACAGAACACCCCCAACGCCCACACACGCATCCTGGGTATCGGCGCCTACCGCCCGTCCGAGATCGTGACCAATGACGACGTCTGTCAGTGGATCGAATCCTCCGACGAGTGGATCGTCAAGCGCACGGGCATCCACACCCGCCACCGTGCCCCGGCGGACGTCACCGTCCTGGAGATGGCCGAGCACTCGGCCCGCGAGGCACTCGAGAGCGCCGGTCTCACGGGTGAGCAGCTGGACACCATCATCGTGTCCACCGTGTCCTTCCCGTACCTCACCCCGTCCCTCGCCGCCCAGCTCGCGGACCGCCTGGGGGCCACACCTGCGGCGGCCTACGACATCTCCGCGGCGTGCGCGGGCTACTGCTACGGCATCGCCCAGGCGGACGCGCTCGTGCGCTCCGGGGATTCCACCAACGTGCTGGTCATCGGCGTGGAAAAGCTCTCCGACGTCATCGACAACACCGAGCGTTCCATCTCCTTCCTGCTCGGCGACGGCGCCGGCGCCGTGGTCATCGGCCCGTCCGACGTCCCGGGAATCGGCCCGTCCGTGTGGGGTTCGGACGGATCCAAATGGGACGCGATCCGTATGACCCACCCGCTCACCGACATCCGCACGGTCGAGAAGGGTGGCGAGCGGACCTTCGCCAAGGACCTCGCGGACCCAGAGACCGGTGAGATGCGCCCGGACGCCACCATGTGGCCCACCCTGCGCCAGGACGGACCCACGGTCTTCCGGTGGGCCTCGTGGGAGGGAGCCCGCGTGGC
This sequence comes from Kocuria sp. PD6, assembly GCF_031844145.1. Taxonomy (NCBI): domain Bacteria; kingdom Bacillati; phylum Actinomycetota; class Actinomycetes; order Micrococcales; family Micrococcaceae; genus Kocuria; species Kocuria sp. PD6. Next base: position 259,708 of record NZ_JAUZUS010000004.1, on the reverse strand, counting down.
CAAGGAAGCCCTCGAGGCCTCCGGGCTCGAGCCCGAGGACCTCGCGGCATTCGTGCCCCATCAGGCGAACATGCGCATCATCGATCAGATGGCCAAGGTGCTCAAGCTGCCCGACTCCGTGATCATCGCCCGGGACATCGCAGAGGCTGGTAACACCTCCGCCGCGTCCATCCCGCTGGCCACCCACCGCTTGCTCGCGGAGCACCCGGAACTGTCCGGGAAGCCCTCCCTGCAGATCGGTTTCGGGGCGGGTCTCGTGTACGGCGCCCAAGTGGTGCTGCTGCCCTGATCCCACCCGTGGCGTACCGTAGGGTTAGACCGCACACCTCTTGTCCACGGGCCGTTCGAGCACTCGGGCGGTCCGCACGGTAGTTCTCCCGAACCCCGTGCTCACCCAGTAAGGTCGCGCACCGCGACTATAAGGAAAGGAAGCCGATATGGCGAGCAAAGACGAAATCCTGGCCGGCCTGGCAGAAATCGTGAACGAAGAGACCGGCCTCGAGACCGACGCCGTGCAGCTCGACAAGTCCTTCACCGAGGATCTGGACATCGACTCCATCTCCATGATGACCATCGTGGTCAACGCCGAGGAGAAGTTCGACGTCACCATCCCGGACGAAGAGGTCAAGAACCTGAAGACCGTCGAGGACGCCGTCAACTTCATCGACAACGCCCAGGACTGATCCCCGGGTGTCAGGTGGCGTGCCCTCCAGCGTGAGCGGGGCACGTCACCTCACGTCACACCAGGCGGCCGACCGAGCAAGCCCTGGAACATCTGCGACCCCGGACCCGAGGAAGTGCACAACATGTCCCGCAAAGTAGTCGTCACCGGCCTGGGTGCCATCACTCCCATCGGTGAGAACGTCCAGGAGACCTGGCAGAACGCCCTCAAGGGTGTCTCCGGTGTCCACGCTCTGGAACAGGAGTGGGTGGAGAAGTACGACCTCCCTGTGCGCATCGGCGCCACCTCCCCCAAGCCGTCTGAGGATGCCGTGTCCCGGGTGCAGGCCAAGCGTCTGGACCCCTCCGGTCAGCTGTCCGTGGCAGCGGCTCGTGAGGCGTGGACGGACGCCGGTTTCTCCGGCGCCGACGCCGACTCGAGCGACGAATTGGACCCCACCCGCGTGGGCGTGGCGTTCGGTACCGGTATCGGCGGCGTGTGGACCCTCCTGGATGCGTGGGACACCCTGCTCGCCAAAGGGCCCCGCCGCGTCAAGCCCATGACCGTGCCCATGCTCATGCCCAACGGCAATGCGTCCTCGGTGAGCATGGAGTTCAAGGCCCGCGCGTGCGCGATCACCCCGGTCTCCGCGTGTGCATCCGGCACCGAGGCGTTCTTCCAGGGTCTGAATCTGATCCGCTCGGGCAAGGCGGACGTGGTGATCGTGGGCGGCGCCGAGAGTGCGATCCACCCCATGACCATTGCCGCGTTCAACTCCATGCAGGCCCTGTCCCGGCGCAACGACGATCCGCAGCGCGCCTCCCGCCCGTTCGACGTGGACCGCGACGGGTTCGTCATGGGTGAGGGTGCCGGTGCCGTGGTGCTCGAGTCCGAGGAGCACGCGAAGGCCCGCGGCGCGCGGATCTACGCCGAACTGGCGGGTGCGGGTCTCAGTGCCGACGCCCACCACATCACCGCGCCCGCCACCGGGGATGAGGGCGGACCCGCCCGCGCGCTGCGTGAGGCCATGGAGTCCGGGGACATCGCCCCCTCGGACATCAAGCACGTCAACGCGCACGCGACCTCTACCCCCGTGGGCGACATCCCCGAGGCCGGCGCACTGCGCTGCGCATTCGGGTCCGCCGTGGACGACATGGCCGTGTCCGCGACCAAATCCATGATGGGTCACCTGCTCGGTGGTTCCGGAGCCGTGGAGGGTGTGCTCACCGTCCTGGCCCTATCCGAGCGCAAGGCCCCGTGCACCATCAACCTGGAGAACCAGGACCCCCGGATCGATCTGGACGTGGTGACCACCGCCCGGAATCTCCCCGGTGGGGACATGGTCGCGATCTCCAACTCGTTCGGTTTCGGCGGGCACAACTCGGTGGCGGCGTTCCGCTCCCTGTAGCGGGCGCCCACCCCAGCGACGAACCCCGGTGGCCCACCCTGTGGAGGTGGGACACGGGGGTTCGTTCGTGCTCCGCAACGGATTCGGAGCGAGAGTTCTGAGGTCGGAAACTTGTAGGTACGGGTGGCACCCAACGGGGCTCCCCGGGTAGATCACCCACCACGTCACGCCGCATCGGTAACGCCTTTCCGGAGCGAGCCGCGTCATCCGGCGGGTCTACCGGCGGGCGGCTATCTGGCGGGGGTCATCCGACGCGATGCAGCCACCGCACGGGTGCGCCCTCGGCGGCGTGACGGAACGGTTCCAGCTCCTCGTCCCAAGCCTCCCCCAGTGCCAGGGAGAGCTCCGCGACCACGGCGGAGGGGTCCCCACCGGAGGCCTCGAACGCGAACCGGATCCGGTCCTCGCTCACGCAGATGTTCCCGGCGACGTCTGTGGTCGCGTGGAAAATCCCCAGATCCGGCGTGAAGGACCACCGGGAGCCGTCGTTACCGCGGCTCGCGTTCTCGGTCACCTCGAACCTCACCCGCCCCAGGGTCCGGAGCGCGGAGGCGAGCAGCGCCCCCGTGCCTGCGCGGCCGGACCACTCGAGTTCGGTGCGCACGCAACCGGGCTCGGCGTTCTGCGGTGTCCACTGTAGATCCGTGCGCTGTCGCGAGACGGATTCCAGAGCCCACTGGATGTGAGGGCACAGCGCCTGCGGCGCGGAGTGCACGTACAGCACACCCCGCGTGGTAGGTGAAGACATAGCCTGTTCCTCCGTTGTGTAGGTACGTCTTCCCCAACGTCCTGCTCGGAGGCCCCGGCCTATGTGTTTCGGCGCCCGTATGAAGTTGTCTGGTCGGTGTTCGGCGACCTGATGTACACACCCTCGCGGATTCGAGGCCGCGGGGGTGGCTCATTCCGTTTCATTGTCCAGCAGGGCTACTCACCGGTCAACCCGAATCACTGCTCGCGCTGAAATGTCAAGCTCGCGGATGCGCTTGGGAGTAGGCACGTTTGAGCCGCTCCACGGACACATGGGTGTAGATCTGGGTGGTGGCCACGCTCGCGTGCCCCAGCACTTCCTGCACGGTGCGCAGGTCCGCTCCCCCATCCAGCAAGTGGGTCGCAGCGCTGTGCCGCAGGCTGTGCGGCCCACGGGCGGTGGTGTTCGGAATGGTCTCCAACGCACGGGCCACGACCCTGCGGGCCACCCGGGCGTCGATCCGGGCACCGCGGGCCCCGACGAAGACGGCGTCACCCGCGTCGGGTGCCGCGAGCTCCGCGCGCCGATGTCCCCACAGGGCCAGCGCCTCCCCCGCGCTCTCCCCGTACGGGACCCGGCGTTGTTTGTTGCCCTTGCCCGTGACCGTGAGGACGTGGTTCACGGCGTCCACGTGGAACCCGTCGAGGGACACGAGCTCGCTGATCCGAGCGCCCGTGGCGTAGAGCAGTTCGAGCAGTGCCCAGTCGCGCGCCGCGAGCGCTGCCGCGTGAGCGTCGTCGTGCTCACCGAGGGCGACGTCCCCGAGGTCGTCGAGCATGTCGTTGAGTGCCGTGGCGCCCACGATGTCCGGGAGGTGCTTGGCAGGGCGCGGCCCGCGCAACCCCGCGGCCGGGTCGTGACGCAGCCCCTGGGTGTCCACGGCCCAGCGGAAGAACGTGTGCACGGCCGCGATCCCCCGGGACAGGGAACTGCGGGCGAGTCCTCGGTGGTGGCGCTGGGCGAGCCAGCCGCGCAGGGTGTCCCGGTCCAGCAGGTCCATGGCGTCGATCCCGTGGTCCCGCATCCAGTGCGAGAGGTCCGAGACGTCGTTGACGTAGGAGCGCACGGTGTGGTCGCTGCGGGACCGCTCGAGGCTCAGGTACGCCCGGAACTGCGGGAGGTAGGCCTCGAGCGGCCCGGGCGGGGTATCCTTCGCCCCTGCTGCCGGTGTCCCCTGCGCGCCCGACGACGCCGCGTGCTCAGGCTCCCGTTCGACCGTCCAGTCTTTTACTGCGCCCATGCGGCGAGCCTACCCGCCGCCATCCGAGCAGCGAGTCCGCGGCCAGTCCTGCGTCACGGAGCCTTACGAGACCCGTGAGCACCTCCCCCGGGCTCAACCCGGACACCGCGCACAGGCGGGACGGGTCCGCGTCGGTGCGCAGGGGCAGCGCGTCGAACAAGCGCAACAACGTGGGATCCAGGCCGTCCTCGGGGCGCTCGTCACGGGTACTCGCCGCCCGGTGTGCATCCTGGGCCACCGCATTGCCCAGGGGCTCCACGAGTTCCAGGAGCTCGGCGGCATTGCTCACGAGCACCGCGTGATCGTCGCGGATGAGGCGATGGCAGCCCGCCGATCCTCCCACGAGCACGTCCCCCGGGACCGCGGCGACCTCCCGCGAGAGCCCCGCTGCGTGGCGTGCGGTGTTGAGCGATCCGGAACGCCACGCCGCCTCCGTGACCACCGTGGCTCGCGTGAGGGCCGCGATGATGCGGTTGCGCTGCAGGAACCGGTAGCGCGCGGGAGCACAGCCCAGGGGGACCTCACTCAGCACCACTGAACGCTGCGTGATGTGATGCAGCAGGTCCGCGTTGCCCGCCGGGTAGAACCGATCCACACCGCACGCCAGAACGGCGATCGTGGCCCCGTCCCCGGTGCCTGCCTCAAGGGCGGCCGTGTGCGCCACGGCGTCGATCCCGTACGCGCCGCCCGAGACCACACACCAATGGGCAGCGGCCAGTTCATGGGCCATCTGACGGGTCACTGCGGCCCCGTAACCGCTCGCGTTGCGCGCGCCCACCACGGCCACGCTGCGATCCAGCCGGGACAGCGCATCACGATGACCCCGGCCCCACAGGACCACCGGGCGCTGCAGGCCCAGGTCGTCGAGCTGCGCGGGCCACTCCGGATCCTCCGGGATGAGTGTCCACGCACCGATCTGTTCGGCGTGCCGGGCATCCACGCGGGGCTCCGGGACGGGCAGCCGCGAGCGCCAGGCCGCGAACCGTTTGAGGAGATTCGGGACCGACGAGTCCGGGGCCAGCTCCTCGGTGGCCTTGCGATAAACGGAACACAGAGCGGGACTGGGGGCCTGCAATTCCACGATGCTGCGCCACAACAGTTCAGGGCCTAGGGCTGCCAGCAGGATCAAGCCCGCGGTGTCGCCGGGTTCGATGATGCGCGATAAGCGCACGCGGCACGCCCGGACGACGTGGTATGGATCGCCAGGGGTGCCGACCGCGGCAGTGTCCCCCGCGGTTGCCCCTGGATCCGTCATGTTGCCGCGGCGGTCCGACCCGGCGGGGTGGTGCTCTGTCGAGCTGCCGTAGCTTTCAGACACGGCGGGGTGGTGTTCCGTCATGTCGTCACCGTCGTCTTGAAGTAGAGGGCCAGCTGCACGTGCTCGGGGCTGGGAACCGTGGCCCCGGCCAGATCCGCCAGGGTCCAGGCAACACGCAACACCTTCACGAATCCACGGGCCGTCAGGGTCTTGTTGTCCATGGCGGCCTTGAGCGGTAGCACGGATCGAGTGCCCGGTGACAGGGTGCGATGCAACAGTGAACCGGGAACCGCGCTGTTCAGTCGGCACCCCCAGCGGCGCAGCCGCTCCTCCTGGGCGGCCCGGGCGGTCGCAACCCGCTCTGCGACGGCTGCGCTGTCCTCGGGGGTCCGGCCGTGGCCCCCGCTGAGCTCGTGGTAGGTCACGGCGGGGACCCGCAATTGCAGATCCACACGGTCGAGCAGGGGCCCGGACAGTTTGCCGAAATACCTGCGGCGCTGCACCGCCGTGCATGTGCATGCCTGGTCCGTGCCGCCCGCGTTGCCACACGCACACGGATTCGCCGCCAGGACCAATTGGAAATGCGCGGGATAGTGGGCCACGGATTGTGCCCGGGCGATCGTGACCGTTCCCGATTCGAGCGGTTGCCGCAGGGCGTCCAGCACCCGGCGGTCGAACTCAGGGGCCTCGTCCAGGAACAATACGCCCCGATGCGCCAGGGAAATGGCCCCGGGCCGTGGCATCCCGCTGCCTCCGCCACACAGCGCGGGCATGGTGATGCTGTGGTGTGGGGCCTGGAACGGGGGCCGCCGTATGAGGGACGAACACACGTCGTCGCCTCGCAGCGAATGCACGGACGTGACCTCCAGGGAGTCATCGTCCGCGAGGTCCGGCAGGATCCCCGGCAACCGTTCCGCGAGCATCGTCTTGCCCGCCCCCGGTGGACCCACCATCAGGAGATGATGTCCACCGGCGGCGGCGATCTCCAGCGCTTGACGCCCTTCGACCTGCCCCACCACGTCCCGCAGGTCTGGCACGGCCGTTCCGTCCGGCTCCTGCGGGTTCCCGCCGTCCGGCGCGCTCTCGGCCCGTGACGACGTCGCACGGGCCAGCAACGTAGGATCCGCTCCGTGGGCGACGAGCAGCTGCGACAGGTGGGCGGCGGAACTCACGTCCGCGCCGGCCACCAGCTCGGCCTCCGCCCGATTGGCTTCGGCGACGACCACTCGGGGATACCCCGCCCGCACCGCTGCCAACACGGCGGGCAGGACACCGCGCACCGGACGCAGGGAACCGTCCAGACCGAGCTCGGCGTAGAACACCGTGTCCGGCGGCACCCGCACCACTCCCTGGGCGCTGAGCACCGCCATCACGACCGCGACGTCGAAGTGCGACCCCCGCTTGGGGAGCGTGGCCGGGGAGAGGTTCACCGTGATCTTGCGCGGTGCGAGGGCGGCCCCGGCATGGCGCGCGGCCGAACGAATCCGTTCCTTGGACTCGTTCACCGCTTGATCGGGCAGGCCGATGATCGTGAACGCCGGCAGTGACTGGCCGATGTCCGCCTCAACCCCCACCACGTGCCCCGCCAACCCGACCAGCGCCACACTGCGGCTGCGCGCGAACCCGTTCACGAGCCACGTCCGGACCATGGGCTGGCGCTGCACGTCACCGAATCTCGAATCATGGGTCCAGCGTTCCCGCCCGGGCCGCCGGGCCCTAGCACAGCCCAGCAGTGTGCAGCCCAGATGCCGCGGCCCGAATGCGGACATGAACTGACCAGACGGGCGAGGCACGACCCGAGAGACCCGGTGGAACACGATCACCCGCGGAGGCCCCTAACAGCGCCGGCACGGCGGACCCGTGACCCGGCCGGGCGCAGCAGACTACTTCGCGAGGCGCCCCTGAACAGAACCGTGTACCGGGGCGAATCCCAACGAACGGCCCACTAGAGAGCAGCGGGCGCGGGGTCCTCCAGGGGCACGGGGACGGCAATTGCCGGCTCCGTGTCCTCGACGGGCAGCACGTCGGTGGGAACCGACACCGGCACCACGGAGACGGCGCTGTCGGAAAGCTCCGTGACCGGGGCTCCGGCCAGGTTCATGGGACCGAGCTGTAGGTCCTGCGACTCCGCCGGGGCTGCGGGCTCCAGGGATCCCGGGCCCGGAACCCCCGGATCCGGGTCCACGGGGTCCGGGATCACCGGTGCTGGCACCGTGGGCACCGTGGGCACCGAGACGATGGGATCGGTCACCGCCGGGTGGGGCGAGACGGAGGTGTCGGGCGCGGGTACCGGCGGGATCGGGATCGTGGGCGCCGGGCTCGGAGGCACGGGACCGCCCGGATCGGGATTCACCGGCGGGATCCCTCCCGGATCCGGGAGAACGGGCGCTCCGGGGTCCGGAACCGCGGGCGCACCCGGATCCCCGGGCACCTCAGGGGTGTCCGCGGTGGGCGGTGCCGAGGGTTCGGGGACGTCCGGAGCGGGGACACCGGGAGCAGCCGATTCCGCGGGGGCATCGGGGCTCGCACTCTCCCTGGCGCCGTCCGATCCATTCCCGTTGCCCGATTGTCCGCCGCCCGCGGGCCCGTTGCCGCTCGGGGTGTCATCGGTGTCCTCGGGCTGGGCACGCACGGGGGTAACTTCCCGGTTACCGATGGAGGGGATCAGCTCGAGGCTCTCGAAGCTCTCCGGAACACGGGAGATGTCCCCCACGAGGATGTTCGTACCGCGCTCGCCCACGGCGATGTCCCCCGCGGCGGTCCGGTCCGCCTCCTCGATGCGATTCTTGAGGTGCCGGGCCTCGTGCTCGGTCAGTGGCGACCCGTCATGGGCGCGGTACTGGTCCCCGGACGTCCGGGGCCGCCACCGGTCCAGGGCCCGTGAGACGTTCTCCAGTTGGTAGGACCCGCCGTCGGAGGCCTTGAGGATCATGCGACTCACCGACACGGGGGAATCTCCCCGTTCGTTGTCGATCTCTACGATGGCGTACGTCGCGCGTTTGACGCGGGCATCCTTGCGCAGCTCGTCGAGTTCAGGATCGGGGATCTCCCGCGCGGGGAGCGTGATGCGCACGGACGCCCCGTTGGGGAGGTTCGCCCGGAAGATCCCGGCATGCAGACCCCGGTCACCCGCGGCTGAGGTGGCACACGCGGAGGCGTCGGATCCGGCGGGCGGCTCCTCGTTCGCACACGAGGCGAGCATCAGCGAGGCGGCCGCGGCCAATGCCGTGGCCGACAACACGTGAGGAAGCCACGCCGGACTCTTCATGCGTCCCCCGATCGCCCAGCCTTTGTACTCATCCCACAAAATACCGTGGCACGGGGAGGGAGAAATTCATAATGCTCTCGGTGACGACCCGGAGTGTGACTCCCCGGTGGAGGTCGGCGGCGAACGGACCCCGTGGCACGGATCGCGCGGATGCCTCACAACCAGCCGAGGGAGCCCATGTGTTCCACGCGCGGGGTACCGCCGCGGGGCCAGTGGACCGCCACGACGTCCACGCCGGGGATCGCGACAGCCCTGTGTTCCCTGGCCCAGGCGCGCGCGAGGACGTGCAGTCGCCGCAGCTTCTCCCACCCCACGGCCTCCGCGGGATGTCCGAAGTCCCCGCCCGAGCGCGTCTTGACCTCGAACACGGTCACGGTTCCCTGTCGCTCGGCGACGACGTCCAGCTCACCGCGGGGTGCCCCGGGCCCAACGGCGGGGCGCCAGTTCCGGTCCAGGATCCGCCAGCCCGAACGCTGCAACAGGTCCGCGATCAGTTCCTCCCCCGCCCTCCCCACGCTCACATGGGCCGCGACCTGGGCGTCGGGCGGGGCGGTGTCGGGCGGAGCGGCGCCCGGGCGACCGGAATTGCGTGGCACATGGGCAGATGTGGAAGTCGTCATGGACCCACTGTGATGCGCGACGACACTCCTGGCCATGGCCGGGGCGCGCCTGTGCAGGGCGGATCCGCCCAGGACGCGCTATGGGCCCTCGAGTACCAGGCCCCCACCTCACCTGCGAAGGAAGGCGGGTGAGCAGCGGACTACCGCGCGCCCAGGTTCCAGCTGAGCCGGTGCTGCGGCGTGGTGCCGTGTTCGAGCAGCGCCGCGCGATGCACAGCACTGCCGTAGCCCTTGTTGGACTCCCACGCGTACGCGGGGAACTCGCGGCCGAGCGAGACCATGAGTTCGTCGCGCTCCACTTTCGCCAGGATCGACGCGGCCGCCACGCTGACACAGTGCGCATCGGCCCGGACGAATGTGCGCACGACCGGCGGCAACGCGGCGTCGTCGGCGTCCTGCCCCAGCACCGGGGGTGCGTCCAGCCAGTTGTGGGAACCGTCCAGGATCAAGGCATCGACGCGCGTGCCGTGTGCGGCCACGGTGGCCAGTGCCCGGAGCCCGGCCAAGCGCAGCGCGGCGGTGACACCGAACTGGTCGATCTCGCGCGGTTGCGCGTGCCCCACCGCGGTGCCCGCGGCCCATGCCGCGATCGTGCCCGCGAGGGCCGCACGCCGCGCTGGACTCAGGGCCTTGGAGTCACGCACGCCGTGCCACGGCGGCGGGTCAGACGGCGCTCCCCCGGCCATCCGTTCGAGGTCCAGGACCGCGAGGCCCACGCTCGCGGGACCCGCGAGGGCTCCCCGGCCCACCTCGTCCATTCCGGCCACGAAGCGGTGCCCGGCGCGCGCGAGTTCCGTTTCCAGTTCGAGCGTGGGCACGGTGCGCGGCGTCGCGGAGCTCACTGCCCGCCGGCCGCGGGGACGTCCTGGAACACCTCGGCGGGGTTGTGCAGGAACTGGAAGCGATCGAGCGGCCACGCGATCACGAACGCGGTGCCCACGACGTCGTCCTCGCTCACGAACCCGGTGCCGGTGGCGATGTGGTAGCGGGAATCGGCGGAGGCGTTGCGGTGGTCACCCAGCACGAACAGCTTGCCGTCGGGCACGGTGACGTCGAACGGGATGTCGGACGGCGCTGCCCCGGGGTACAAATAGGGCTCATCGAGCGCCTCGCCGTTGACCGTGACCCGCCCGGACGCGTCGCAGCACGTCACGTGGTCCCCGCCCACGCCGATCACGCGCTTGACCAGGGCCTGCTGGCTGCTGTCGGGGAACAGGCCCACGAACTCGAGCGCGCCGCGCACGGGGTTGGCCGCGGTCCGGGGCGCCTCGGGCAGCCAACCCTGGGTGTCCTCGAAGACCACGATGTCGCCGCGGTCGATGTTGCCCGTGCGGCCGTCCAGCACGTTGACGAAGATCCGGTCGTTGAGTTCCAGGGTCTGTTCCATGGACCCGGAGGGGATGAAGAAGCCGCGGATCAGGAAGGTCTTGACCAGGAACGCGATGAGGAGCGCGAGGGCCACCACGATCAGGATCTCCTTGACCGCGCCCCACCCGGTCGTGGGCTCCTTGGCGTCCCGGCGGCCGCGGCGCCGTGCGCCGGATTCGCTCGCCCGCGCGTCCCGGGGTGCCGCCGCGCCGCCGGGGTCGCGCTGGGGTGCGGGCTCACCCGGTCCGCGAACGCCCTCGACACCTGATCCATGCTGCTCAGCCACTACGCATTCCTCTTCTCGGGTCCCACGGACACGGTTGCGTGTTCGCGCGCGGGAGTTTGCTCGGCGACGTCGCTCGCGCCCGGGATGCCGCCCGCGCGGGGGTGCGCGGGGCGGGGCGAAGCACCGAGACCGTCACTCCCGCAGTGTACGGGCACGCTCCGGGGGCCACACGACACGCTCGGCGGTGCCCACGATGCGTTCGGTGCGGATCAGGCCGCCGCCCGGCGAGCCCAGCAGCGATCGGGAGTCCACGGACACGCTGCGGTGGTCACCCATGAGCCACACCCGCCCTTCGGGCACGTGCACCGTGAACGGGATCCGGGACGGCTCGTCCCCGGGGAAGACGTAGTCCTCGTGTTGTGGCCGGCCGTTGACGGTGACCAGTCCGTTCGCGGTGCAGCAGGACACTGTGTCCCCTGCGACCCCGATGACCCGCTTGACGTACGCGGTGTCTGAACCGGTGACGCCCAGCCAGCGGCCCAGGGTGTGGGCGACCTGCTGGTGCCACGGGTCCGTCGAGTGCAGCGGGTCCAGGGAACCGCGGCCGTCGAAGACCACCAGCTCGCCCCGAGCGACGTCGTTCCCCGAGACGAGTTTGTCCACCAGCACCCGGTCCCCGCCCTGGAGCGTGGGCTCCATGGAATCGGAACCGACCCAGTAGACGTCCGCCACGAAACCGCGCACGACCGAGGCCAGGACGAAGGCCGTGAGCAGGGCGATGGCCACGACCCACAACCACCACCGGCGCGTGGAAACGGGCCGTCTCACGGCGGAGGACCCGGCAGATGCCGGGCCCTCCGCGTGTTCCGTGTGCTGTGGCACCCGGTGAGTCTTACTTGCTCGATGCGCTCGTGTCGCGCTTCTCGCGGATGCGAGCAGCCTTACCGTGACGATCGCGCATGTAGTACAACTTGGCACGGCGCACGTCGCCGCGGCTCACGAGCTCGATCTTCTCGATGATCGGGGAGTGCACCGGGAAGGTACGCTCCACGCCCACACCGAAGCTGACCTTGCGCACGGTGAAGGTCTCGCGCACGCCGGAGCCCTGACGGCCCACGACGAAGCCCTTGAACACCTGAACACGGGAGCGGTTGCCTTCCACGATGTTCACGTGCACGTTGAGGGTGTCACCGGCACGGAAGTCCGGGACGTCGTTGCGCAGCGACTTGGCATCAAGCTGGTCAAGAATGTTCATGACATAACTCCTCGTGATCGCCGCAGGTCTCCCACGTGTGGTCCGCGTGTCACCCCGCGCGGGGTGGCATCGCTCCAGGATCCGGGACGGAACTTGGGATGGCCGTGCCGGGTGGTGCGTCGTTGGTCGCTCTCCCCCCTGCGGCAGGGGCGTGCCCGACGCACGCACAGCGCTCTATTATGCCATATCCGGCGTGCCTTCCGGGGCCGCGTGCCCGCCGTCACGGCGCCACGATCCACCCGTGACGTGGAAGCCGGTCTCGGCGAGCACCGCGAGGTCCGCCCTGTCCAGCTGTGCGGGGTCCAGGGCCAGGATCATGTCCGGGCGGCGCTGCGCGGTGCGCGAGAGTTGCTGGTCCCGCCGCCACCGTTCGATCCGCCCGTGGTGACCGGACAGCAGGATCTCGGGCACGGCCCGCTCCCGCCATACTGCGGGTTTCGTGTACACGGGGTACTCGAGCAGCCCGCCCGTGTGGGACTCCTCGGCCAGTGATTCCGGATTGCCGATCACGCCGGGGATCAACCGCGTCACGGCCTCGACCATGGCGAGCACGGCGACCTCTCCCCCGTTGAGCACGTAGTCGCCCAGACTCAGGGGGCGCACCCGCACCTCGGTCCGAGCGTTGTCGATGAAGCGCTCGTCGATCCCCTCGTAGCGCCCGCACGCGAAGATCAGGTGTTCCTCCGCTGCCAGTTCGTACGCGATCCGCTGCGTGAACACCTCCCCCGCCGGGGACGGGACCACGAGAACGGGTGCCGCGGAGTGTTTCCCGACGGTCAAGGACGACGTTGCGGCACCCGGCTCTGTGGTTTGCGCAGGGTCCGTCACGACAGCCGGTACCGCGGTCTTCGGGGCCTCCGGTGCGGTCCGAGCGGACGACGACGCCGCGGCGTCGCCCCCTGCGCGCACCACCGACTCGAGGGCGAGCGTCCATGGCTCGGGCTTCATGACCATGCCCGCACCCCCGCCGTAGGGGGTGTCGTCCACGGTGCGGTGCCGGTCGGTGGTGAAGTCGCGGGGATCGGTGACCGCGAGGTGGAGGACCCCGTCCGTGACGGCCTTACCGATCAGGGACAGGTTGAGGGGCTGCAGGTACTCGGGGAAGATGCTCAGCACGTCGATGCGCACGGTTCACTCCGCTTCCGCGAGCTCGAGCAGGCCCGGGGGTGGGCTCACCAGCACGACGCCCGCGTCCAGGTCCACCTCGGGGACGATTTCTTCCACGAACGGGATGAGCACGGGCCGCCCGCCGCCGTCCGGGGTGATCTCCAACAGGTCCTGGGCGACACCCTGGATCAGCGCCTTGACCGTCCCGATCCGGGCGTCGTCCCGTGTGATGTCCACCGCCGTGAGACCCAGCAGGTCGTCCTGGTGCCACTCGTCGTCGTCGAGCTCGAGGTCCGCGGCCTCCGCGAACAGTTCGAGACCCCGAGCGGCCTCCGCCGCGGTGCGGTCCTCGATCTCCTCGAAACGCGCCACCAGCACGTTCTTGTTCCACCGGGAACCGCTCACGGTCACGTGCTCGAGCTGCGGGGAGCCGGCCCCGGCCGGTGCATTGCCCTCTCCCCTGCTCCGCTCACGGGCGGGCTGCACCTCGAGCACGGAGCCCGGGGCGAACCGCGCCCGCGGGTCATCCGTGAACAACTCCACCGTGACTTCTCCCCGCACCCCGTGCGGTTTACCGATCCGGGCTACCCGAACGCTCATGGCATCTCCTCGTGGCGACTCGTGCTGTGTGGGGCCCGCACGCTACCGCGCGGGCAACGACCACGGCCCCCGCTCCTCGGTGCGAGGAACGGGGGCCGTGATACGTGTGTCTCGTGTGTTCGCGTCAGCGACGCCGGTCGGTGTCGACCACGTCCACGCGAACGTTCTCGCCGGAAGCCAGTGCCGAGACCACGGTGCGCAGGGCCTTGGCCGTGCGTCCCGATCGCCCGATCACGCGACCCAGATCGTCCGGGTGCACTCGCACCTCGAGCGTCTGACCGCGCCGGCCGTCGCGGGAGCGCACCGACACGTCGTCGGGGCTGTCCACGATGCCACGGACCAGGTGCTCGAGCGCTTCGGCGAGCATGCTCACTCTGCCTTCTCGGCGTCGTCCTCCGTGGCCGCGGTCTCCTCGGCGGGAGCTTCCTCGGCCTTGTCGGCCTTGGCGGTGATGGCCTCGGGGATGATCACGGAACCGTTGTCCGGGGCCACGAACTCGGCCTTGGCCTCGGGCTGCTTGAGGGTGCCCTCGGCGCCCGGCTCACCCTTGAACTTCTGCCAGTCACCGGTGATCTTCATGAGGGACAGCACGGCCTCGGAGGGCTGCGCACCCACACCGAGCCAGTACTGCACGCGATCCGACACCAGGTTGATGTACGAGGGGTGCTCGGTGGGCTGGTACACACCGACCTCTTCGATCACGCGACCGTCGCGCTTCTTGCGGGAATCCACGACGACCACGCGGTAACGAGGGTCACGCATCTTGCCCATACGCTTGAGACGAATCTTGACTGCCACTTGTGTGGTTACTCCTGTTTCGAATGGAATCGGACATCGCACACACCTGCCCGTGGGGCGGGCCGTGAGTGGATTTCCTGTGGACGCGACAGCACGCGCGGTGAGAGGGTCCGCACGGGTCGAGTACCCGACCATTGTGCCATACGTGTCAAACCGAGGGCGGTCGGGGCGAACGCGTCAGCGGCTCTTGCGTGCGCGCACCGAGGCCCACAGGGCGGCTTGGAGGGCGGCATCCGTGAACAGCGCCGCCGACGCCGAACCGAGCACGGCGGCACGGCGTCCCCCGCGGGCTGCGAGACCCGCGAGCCCTGCGCCGAGGGCGATCTCCGCTCCCCCGATCGCGAGCAGCAGTCCCGGCCTGCGCACGTAGGCCCGCTGGATCCGGGACAGCACGTCCCCGCCGCTGGGCTCCACGCTCGCGGCGGCCAGCATGGACAGACCCAGGGGCCGGGGCTCGAAGTCCGAGACACCGTCGACCTCGCGCAGCTCGCGCTGGGACTCCACGAGCTTCGCGGCCACGGTGGGTAGGCCGAGCAGCTGCAGGACGGATTCCAGTAGCAGCCCCGAGCTGGGCGTGCGCGCGTAGTTCTCGAGCCGGGCCGTGGCGGCGGCGTCCAGCTCGGTCAGGGACGCGATGAACTCCACCGTGGTCAGCATGCGAGCCTCGGCGGTGCCCGCGGCGGGCGACGACGCGGCGTCGTCCGCGCCCGCGGCGCTGGCGGTATCGGGGGCACCGCTGAAATCCAGAGCGCCGTTCGTGTCCTGCGCGTCACGCGCGGGCTGGGCCGTGGGCACCGGGCTCGCCTGCCCCCCGAGCGCTTCGAGGGCGAGGTCGGTCGCGGACTCCGCGGGGTCCCAGCGCAGCGTGGAATCGTCCGCGATCCGCGCGAACTGGGCACTCCACGACTCACGAGCGTTCAACGAGTTCACGGGTGGGTAGATCCGCAGGCTGCGGCTCTCCCCGTCCGAGGAGATCAGGACGGCCATCGCGTCAGGGTCCGCGGCCGCAGCGAGGGCCCCGGGGTCCAACTCGTCCGGGACCAGCACGACTGACCAGCCGTTGCGCGCGAGCGCCGTGAACCTGGTCCCCAGAGCGGTGGCGATGAACGGCAACTGCGGGGCGTCCGCGTGCACGATCAGCGCGGTGCGCGGCGCGGCACTCATGCGCGCCGACCGCCGTCCATGACGCGTTCGACCACGGTCCCGGAGTGCAAGGCCTCCAGAGCCGCGCGGATGTGCTGCGCCAGGCCGGAGCTCAGCACGGTCTCGAGCTCCTCGGGGGCCACCCACCGGTACGAGAGCAGTTCCTCCTCCTGCACCGTGATGGGGGTGTCGGAGGGGATTTGCCCGCCGTCGTAGAGGAAGGACACGGAGTCCCCCCACATGCCCATGCCCACGCCGTGGCTCACCGCGAGCAGCCGCCCGCCCTCGAGGTGCAGGCCGACCTCCTCCACCACTTCGCGGAAGCACCCGGTGCGGGGATCCTCCCCCGCCTCCACGGTGCCGCCGGGCAGGGTCCAGTCGTCCTTGTAATTGGGTTCGACCGTGAGCACGCGACCGCTCTCGTCCCGGATGATCGCGGCGGACGCGAGCCGCCGGGTGGGCAGCGACGCGATGAAGCTGCGCAGTTCGTCGTCGGGGAGGTATGAACCCATGACCGCCTACTTTCCGAGGAATTTCTCGAAGCCCTTGGGCAGGTTCAGCGACTCGGCGTCCAGGTCCTTGCCCCGGGCACCGAACGCGCTGCCCGGCGCCGCCGGCTTCTGACCGGAGGCGAGGGCCGCGTTCTCCTGCGCGCGCTTGGCGGGGTTGCCGGAGCGCGAGCTCTTCTTCTTGGACTTGCCCTTCTTGGCAGCACCCCCGCCGGCGCCGCCCATCCCGGGGATGCCGCCGGGCATCCCGGGCACGCCCTTGCCCTGGGCCAGGCGCTTCATCATCTTCTGCGCCTGGGCGAAGCGCTCCATGAGCTGGTTGACCTCGGAGACCGAGACGCCGGACCCCTTCGCGATGCGCGCGCGGCGTGAGCCGTTGATGATCTTGGGGGCCACGCGTTCGTGCGGGGTCATGGAGCGCACGATGGCCTCCACGCGGTCGATCTCCCGCTCGTCGAAGTTCTCGAGCTGCTCGCGCATCCCGGCGGCGCCGGGCATCATGGCGAGCATCTTCTTCATGGACCCCATCTTGCGCAGCTGCTGCATCTGCGCGAGGAAGTCCTCGAAGGTGAAGTCCTCCTGATCGGTGAACTTCTTGGCCATCCGCTCGGCCTCGGTCTTGTCCCACTGTCGCTCGGCCTGCTCGATGAGCGTGAGGACGTCACCCATGTCCAGGATGCGCGAGGCCATCCGGTCCGGGTGGAACTGCTCGAAGTCCCGCACACCCTCGCCCGTGGACGCGAACATGATGGGCTTGCCGGTCACTGCGCGGACGGACAGGGCCGCGCCGCCGCGGGCGTCGCCGTCAAGCTTGGAGAGCACCACGCCGGTGAAATCCACGCCCTCGTCGAACGCCTTGGCGGTGTTCACGGCGTCCTGGCCGATCATTGCGTCGATGACGAACAGGACCTCGTCCGGGTCCACGGCGTCGCGGATGTCGCGCGCCTGGTTCATCAGCGCCTGGTCGATGCCCAGGCGTCCGGCGGTGTCGACGATCACGACGTCGTAGAGCTTGGAGCGGGCGAAGTCGACGCCGTCGCGGGCCACCTTCACGGGATCCCCCGTGGGGTCGTCGAACTCCGAGGTGGCGCCGGGCTCGGGGGCGAACACGGGTACCCCGGCGCGCTGACCCACGACCTGCAGCTGGGTGACGGCATTGGGCCGCTGCAGGTCGGAGGCCACGAGCACGGGCTTGTGGCCCTGGTCCGTGAGCCACTTGCCAAGCTTGCCGGCCAGGGTGGTTTTGCCCGCACCCTGCAGGCCCGCGAGCATGATCACCGTGGGCCCGGTCTTCGCGAGGTTGATCCGCCGGGTCTCGCCGCCGAGGACGTTCTGCAGCTCCTCGTTGACGATCTTCACGACCTGCTGGCCGGGGTTCAGCGCCTCCGAGACCTCCGCGCCGAGCGCGCGCTCCTTGACGATCGCCGTGAACTCCCGGACCACGGGCACGGCCACGTCCGCCTCCAGCAAGGCCCGGCGGATCTCCCGGACGGTGGCATCGACATCGGCCTCCGAGAGCCGGCCCTTGCCGCGCAGGTTCTTGAAGGTCGCTGTGAGCCGGTCGGACAGTGAATTGAACACGGGGTGGTCGCTGCTTTCGTCTGACAACGGATGAATTCAGTGTCCCAGGTTAGCAAGCGAAGCCCCACCCGGTCGCCCGGACGGGGCCTGTGCCGAAGACGTCGCGCGCGACCTCAGAGCGCGACGTCACCCAGTTCGCCGGTGCTCACGCGCACGGTGTTCTCCACGGCAGTGACCCACACCTTGCCGTCCCCGGGTTCGCCCGTGCGTGCGGAGGTGACGATGACGTCCACGAGGTCCTGGACCTCGCCGTCCTCCACGACCGTCTCGATGCGCACCTTCTCGAGGAGGTCCACCGTGTACTCGGCACCGCGGTAGACCTCGCGGCGCCCGCGCTGGCGGCCGTAGCCGTGGACGGTCAGCACGGTCATGCCCTGCACGCCGTAGCTCTCCAGGGCGTCTTTGACGTCACTGAACTTCTCGGGTCGCACCACTGCGGTGATCAGCTTCACTGGTTGTCTCCTTTGCTGGCGGCGGGCACGGGGGCTTCGGCGGTCCCGGGCAGGGGCCGCGCGGGGGCCTGCCCGGCGAAGTAGCCGGTGGCCTCGTCCTTCAGCGAGTACGCGGACTCCGCGTGCTGGGTGAGGTCCACTCCGATGACCTCGTCCCGGCGGGTGATCCGCAGCCCCATCGTGGCCTTCAGGACGAGCCCGATGACCAGCGTGAGGACGCCGGTGTAGAGCGTCACGAAGAGGGTCGCGGCGAGCTGGGTACCCAGCAGGCCCCAGCCACCACCGTAGAACACCCCGGCCCGGCCCTCGGAGGGGACCGCCAGGAAGCCCAGCGCCACGGTGCCGACAATGCCGGAGACCAGGTGCACGCCGCACACGTCCAGCGAGTCGTCCAGGTGGATCCGGTACTTCAGGCCCACGGCGATCGCGGAGCACGCACCGGCCACGGCGGAGAGAAGGATCGCGCCGAGCGGGGTCACGTTGGCGCACGCCGGGGTGATGGCCACGAGCCCGGCGACGACGCCCGACGCCGCACCCAGCGACGTCGCGTGCCCGTCCCGGATGCGCTCGGTGAGCAGCCAGGCCAGCATGGCCGCAGCCGGGGCCACGAGCGTGTTGGTCCAGATCAGGGCGGCCTGCTCCACGGTGGTTGCGGCGCCGGCGTTGAAGCCGAACCAGCCGAACCACAGGATGGCCGAGCCGAGCATCACGAGCGGCAGGTTGTGCGGGCGCTGGCCCGAGTCGCGGCCGAAGCCGCGGCGGGCGCCGATGAGCAGGATGAGCACCAGAGCCGCGATGCCCGCGTTGATGTGCACGGCGAGCCCGCCGGCGAAGTCGATCGGCTCGCCGAAGATCCGGCCCAGGGCGCCGTCCTCGGAGAACAGCCCGTCACCCCACACCATGTACGCGAGGGGGAAGTAGACCAGGGTGACCCACACGAGCGTGAAGACCACCCACGTGCCGAACCGGGTGCGGTCCGCGATCGCGCCGGAGATCAGGGCCACGGTGATGATCGCGAACGTCACGGAGAAGTCCGAGGACAGCAGGTCCTCGGTGCCCATCAGGCCGTGCAGACCGAAGTGCGCGAACGGATCCGCGGTGAGGCCGCCCAGCACCGGGTCCCCGGCGAGCATGGAACCGCCCCACAGCACCCACACGACGCCCACCACGCCGAGCGCGGCGAAGCTCATCATCATCATGTTCAGCACACCCTTGGCGCGGGTCATGCCTCCGTAGAACAGTGCAAGTCCGGGGGTCATGAAGAACACCAACCCCGCGGCCACCACGGTCCACACGTGTCCGGCGGTCAACTCCACCCGGATCACCTCGTCCCTGTCTCGTGTCGGCACAGCCTTTGCGCCTGTTGCACACAGTCAACGGGGCGGGTGTTACCGCGACAGCGCGGGTTCGTGACGCCGGTGTTTCACGTCACGTCCGCGTGTGACGATCGTGTTAACTCCTCAGGTACCGGTGTCGATGCCGGTTCCAGTGCAGTGGCGGGGCCAGTGCACGTGCCGGTGCTCCGACGACGGCGCCCGCTCCCACGAAGGGGGCGGGCGCCGTCGTCGTCGCGAGAGGGAGCAGGCTCAGTCGATGATCGCGTCCACGAACTGCTCGGCGTTGAAGGGTGCGAGGTCGTCCGGGCCCTCGCCGAGACCGATCAGCTTGACGGGCACGCCCAGGCCGCGCTGGATGGCGACCACGATCCCTCCCTTGGCGGTGCCGTCAAGCTTGGTGAGCACGATGCCCGTGATGTCCACGGCCTGCGCGAAGACCTTTGCCTGGGTCATGCCGTTCTGCCCGGTGGTCGCGTCGATCACGAGCAGCACCTCGTCCACCTCGGCGGCCTTCTCGATCACGCGCTTGACCTTGCCGAGCTGGTCCATCAGACCGGCCTTGTTCTGCAGCCGGCCAGCGGTGTCCACGAGGACCACATCCGCCTCTTGGTCGATGCCGGCCTTGACGGCATCGAACGCGACCGAGGCGGGGTCCGCGCCCTCCTGCTCGGAGCGCACCGTGGGCACGCCCACGCGGGCTCCCCAGGTCTCGAGCTGGTCAGCGGCGGCCGCGCGGAACGTGTCCGCCGCACCGAGCAGGACGTCCTTGTCCTCCGCCACGAGCACGCGCGCGAGCTTGCCGACCGTGGTGGTCTTGCCCACGCCGTTGACACCCACCACCAGGACCACCGCGGGCTTGCCCGGGGCGGACTCGGTGCGCAGGGAACGGTCCAGGGTGGGGTCCACGAGCGCGAGCATTTCTTCACGCAACAGGGACTTCAACTGCGCGGGGTCCTTGGTGCCTTCGACCCGCACGCGCTTCTTGAGGTTCTCCACGAGCTCGAGGGACGCGTCCGTGCCGAGGTCCGCCATGAGCAGCGTGTCCTCGATCTCGTCCCACGTGTCCTGATCGATGCGTTCGCGGGACAGCAAGACCAGCAGACCCTTGCCGAGCATGGTGTTGGACTTGGCCAGCCGTCCGCGCAACCGGGCCAGGCGCCCGCGGGCGGACTCCGGGCGTTCGAGGGTGCTGACCGGTCTGTCCTCGACGAGGGTGTCGCCCTCGGTCTCCGGGACGTCGTCCAGGTCCCGGGTGTCCGTGTAACCTCCCCGCGGTGCCTTGGGTCGGCGCAGCAGCAGGATGCCGAACACCACGAGCAGCACCACCACCGCGGCGGCGACAATGAGTATCCACATCAGGTCAGTCGTGATCACCCTCCTAATGTCCCATAAACTGCAGGGCGTGTCCCGCCCCGATCCCCGCGACCCCGCCGAGCATCCCGTCCCCGCCTCCCCCGACGACGCGCGCGCTGATGCGACCGCGTCGGACGCCGCCGCAGCAGCGTCCACTGCATCGGACGACGCCGCCGGAAAACCCGCGCCGCGCGGCAGGGTCCCCGAGCCCATCAAGGTCCTGATCGCTGCGGCCTTCGTGATCGCCCTGGGCTACGGGATCGTGGCGCCCGTGCTGCCGCAGTTCGCGGCCAGTTTCGGCGTGGGCGTGGCCGCGGCCTCCGCCGTGATCAGCGCGTTCGCCCTGTGCCGGCTCGTCTTCGCCCCCGCGAGCGGTGCGGTGGTCAACACGTTGGGTGAGCGGCCCACGTACCTGATCGGGTTGATCGTGGTGGCACTGTCCTCGGCCGCGACCGCGTTCGCGCAGACCTATGGGCAATTGCTGATCTTCCGCGGTCTCGGGGGCATCGGGTCCACGATGTTCACGGTGTCCGCGATGGGCCTGATCGTGAGGTTGGCCCCGCCCACCATGCGCGGGCGGGTCTCCGGGTACTACGCGACCGCGTTCCTGCTGGGCGGCATCCTGGGGCCCGTGCTCGGCGGACTGCTCGCGGGTCTCGGGATGCACGCCCCGTTCCTGATCTACGCCGGCGCTCTGCTGGTCGCCGTCCTCGTGGTGTACCTGCGGCTGAAGGACGAGACGATCGGCGCCAGGCGCACCGGCGGGGCCCAGCCGCCCATGCGCGTCCGCGAAGCGCTCGACGCCGGAGCGTACCGTGCCGCGCTCGCGTCCAGCTTCTCCACGGGCTGGACGGCCATGGGCGTACGCGTGGCCCTGGTCCCTCTCCTGGCCGTCCAGGTGGTCGGTGAGGGTCCGGCCGTCGCCGGGCTCGCGCTGGCACTGTTCGCCGTGGGCAACGCTACGGCCTTGACCGTCACGGGGCGGCTCACCGACCGCGTGGGGCGCAAACCGCTCGTGCTCACGGGCCTGCTCGTGTGCGGCCTCGCGACCATTGGGGTGGGGCTGAGCACGTCCGTGGTGGCGTTCGCCGTACTGTCCCTGCTCTCCGGGGTGGGCTCCGGAACCCTCAACCCGGGGCAGCAAGCCGCCGTGGCGGATGTCATCGGCCCGGATCGAGCGGGCGGCAGGGTACTGTCCCGGTATCAGATGTGCGCGGACGCGGGCCAGATCGCCGGCCCTGTGCTCGCGGGCGCGCTCGCGGACGCCGCCGGTTTCGGCTGGGCCTTTGGGATCTCGGGAGCGCTCATGCTCCTCGCCGCCGTCGCGTGGCTTCCGGTCAGGGACACCCTGCCCCCGGAGTCACGCACCCAGGGCCCCGCCCCCCGACGGAAGTGAGCTCCCGTGGCCGCAACCGAGCGACGTCGTCCCCGTTCCACGGCGGTACTCTTCACGGTCGTTTTCGTGTCGATGTTCGTCGCGAACGCGATCCTCACGGAGCTACGGGACCGCGGGATCATCACCACGCCGGTGCTCGTGCTCGCCATGGTGTTCCTCCTGGGCGGGTTCGCAGTGTACTGGCGGTTCTGCTGGGTCCCCAGAGCGTCGAGCTCGGAACCGGACCGTCCCAGGGTCACCGTGGCCGAGACGTGGCACAGCCCGTATCCGCCCCGGGAGGCTGCGGCTCGGATGCGCGAGGCGTTCACCGACCCCGCCGCACGGGTGACCGCGGATGACACCTCCGTGCACGTGCTGACCGGTTCCGACACGACCTACCGGATCCGTGGCTCCGGTTCCGCGAAGGGCTGGGACGCACTGCCTCTCGCGAAGGCTGGCGGGCCCTGCCCCTGACAGCCACCTTCCAGACAGACGCCCGGAACGGAGGCTCCCGGATCCGTGGCGAGGTCCGGGACGACTTCGGGTGGGACTCCGGCCCACCCCAGCAATTCATCGAGGACGAGGTGCGCACCCGCGGGGCCGCGCTGTTGCGCCGCGCCCGCGCGGCGACAAGCTGAGCCGTCCCACCCTCGGCGAGCGAGCGGCGTCGTCGGCGGAAGACCTCAGCGCAACTGCGAGAGCTGCTGGCCCACGACGAGGCTCACGCCGTCGCCGCGCATCGAGACCCCGTAGAGCGCGTCCGCGATCTCCATGGTGCGTTTCTGGTGCGTCACGATGATCAGCTGCGAGCTCTCCTTGAGCTGCTCGAAGATGGTGAGCAACCGACCCAGGTTCCGGTCGTCCAGCGCGGCCTCAACCTCGTCCATGACGTAGAACGGGGACGGCCGGGCCTTGAAGATGGCCACGAGCAACGCGAGTGCCGTCAGGGAGCGCTCGCCGCCGGAGAGCAGGGAGAGTCTCTTGATCTTCTTCCCGGCGGGCCGGGCCTCGACCTCGACCCCCGAGTTGAGCATGTCGTCCGGGTCGGTCAGGCGCAACCGCCCCTCCCCGCCCGGGAACAGGGTCGCGAACACCGAGACGAACTGTTCTGCGGTGTCCCGGTAGGCCTGCGCGAAGACCTCTTCGACGTGCTGGTCCACCTGCCGGATGATGTTGCGCAGATCCGTGCGGGAATTCTTGACGTCCTCGAGTTGGGTGACCAAGAACTTGTGGCGTTCCTCGAGCGCGGCGAACTCCTCGAGCGCGAGCGGGTTGACCTTGCCGAGCGCCTTGAGCTGCTTCTGCGCGCGCTGCAACCGGGTCTCCTGCTCCTCGCGTCGGAACGGGGTCCCGGCATCGGTTATCCGGGGCAGAGCCAGCTGCACGGGCGCGCCGTCCTCCTCGGCGCGCTGGGCCGCCTCGAGCGCTGCGTCCGCGTCCAGGACGGGCAGGTGGGGGCCGTAGTAGTCCACGAGGAAGTCGGGGGTCATCCCCAACTCCTCGAGGGCCGTGGTCTCGAGCCCCTCGAGCCGGGCCCGGCGCTGCGCGAGGTCCAGTTCCGCACGATGCAGCTGTTCGGTGAGTTCGCCGATCCGCCGGGCGAGCTCGTCACGTTCGGAGCGCAATCGCTGCGCGGCCTCGTCCAGCCCGGCCCTGCTGGTCTCGATGGCGTCGCGCTGGGCGGCCGCCCGCGCCGCGGCGTCGTCGGCGCGTTCCCGGAGATAGCGCGCGGCCTCCCCCACGGCCCGCGCCACGACCGCTTGCACGCGGCGACGCTCCGCACGCCGCGCGGCCTCGGCCTGCGCGACACGTTCGGTACGCGCCGCCCGCGCCTGGGCCTGCGCCCGGGACTCGGCGTGGCGATGTTGTTCCTCGAGCCCGCGCAGCGCGAGCCGCGCCTCGGTCTCGACCTCGCGGGCGGTCCGGGCCTGCTCGTCGGCACGGTCCTTGGCGGACGCGGCCGCGAGCTGCTCGCGGTCGAGGTCCTCCTCGTCCCCGGTCTCCGCGGCCTCGGCGCGTTCCACGGCCTCGCGCAGCTCCGCATCCCGCTGGGTCAAACGCTGCTGTGCGGTCGCCAGGACACCGCGGCGCCGTTCCAGTTCGGAATCCGCCGACGACGCCGTGGCCTCCGCCCTGCTCGACGCCGCCCCGGCCGCCGCGGCCTCCTGCTGGGCCCGCTGCGCGGCCCGGCCGGTCTCGCGGGCTTCCCGTTCCGCGCCCGCGCGCTGTTCCTCGGCCTCCCGGGCCCGTTCCGCCGCGGTCTCTGCGCCGTCCCGCAAGGTCGCGGTCTTTTCCACCTCGCGGTCGATCAACGCGAGGATCTCGAGGTTGCCGGCCGCTTCCGTGGCTCCGCCCTGGACCCGATGGACGCCGTACACGTCACCGTCACGGGTGACCACGCGCCACGCGGCGTCGGCCCGCCCGTCCTGCGCCGCGGCGTCGAGGACCGCGAGCGCGGCGGTCGCGTCCGGGGCGAGCACTGTGGTGGCGAATGCGGCCCGCACCGCGGCCACGACGGCCGCGTGGCCCGTGGTGTCGGATTCCTCCGGGGCCGAGGAGAGGACCTCCGTGGCGCGCACGCACCCCTCTGGCAGCGCTGGACCGGTGACTTCGGTGGCCGCGCCGTCCTCCCGCGCGATCACGAGGTGCACGCGACCCGACCCGGCATCGCGCAACCGCGAGAAGACCCGGGCGGCCGAGGTGTGGGACGCCACGGCGAGCGCGTCGGACCACGGGCCCAGCGCGGCGGCCACGGCACGTTCCCACCCCGGGCTCACGCGCACGGCCCGCGGCACCTCCCCCAGCACGGGGACGACGTCCGCCACCGAGGACGAGCCGTCCGGTTGCCGCACGGACTCGCGCAGGGTCTCGAGGCGCACGGTGTGGGCGTGCAGCGCGCTCGCCGTCTGCTGCCGGTGGTCGTCCGCCTCCCGCGAGCGGGCGCGAGCGGCGTCGGCCGTTTCCTGGGCTTCGCGGGCCCGTTCCCCGAGGCGCTGCGCCTCGACCGCGGTGGCCTCGGCTGTCTCGCGCAGGGACGCGGTGTCCAGGCGGGCACTCTCGGCGCGGGTCACGACGTCGGAGAGCTCCCCGCGAACACGCTCCACGTCCGCTTCTGCGGCCGTGAGCGCCGACCGCGCGGCCGTGACCGCCGCGGCGAGCCGGACCTGCCCCGCGCGTCGGTCCGCGGCACGGCGCACGAGCGCGGCCGATTCCTTTTCCGCGTCCCGCGCGGTCGATTCGGCGGCCTCGCGCGCCGCATGCGCACGGTCGAGGTCCTCGCGCGCCCCCGCGACCCGTTCGGCCAGCTGTTCGGCCTCGGCGAGTGTCCGGGCAGCCTGTTCCTCGAGGGTCTGCGCGTCCCGGTTCGTGGCGGCGGGTTCCTCGGTACTGCCCAGCAGCCGACGGCGTTCCTCGGCCAGGGCAGCCAGCGCGCGGCAGCGGTCGCGCACCGTGCTCAGCTCGTACCAGCTCGTGCGGGCGGCGTTCAGTTCCGGAGTGGTGCGCGCAGCGCGGGTCTCGGTCTCGTGCAGCCGCTGGGCGAGATCCGCGGCGGCGGTCTCGAGCTCGGCCTTGCGTTCACGCGCCGCCCGGCTCGCGTCCTGGTCCGTGTCCATCCCGGCGCGCGCCGCCACGAGATCGTCCGCGAGCAGACGGGCGCGCGCATCGCGGACGTCGTACTGGATCCGCTGCGCCTTACGAGCCGTGCGCGCCTGCCGGCCCAGGGGCGTGAGCTGACGCTGGATCTCACCGGTGAGGTCCTCGAGCCGGTCCAGGTTCGCCTGCACCGATTCGAGCTTGCGCAGGGTCTTCTCCTTGCGGCGGCGGTGCTTCAGGATCCCTGAGGCCTCCTCGATAAACCCACGGCGGTCCTCGGGGGTGGCCTGCAGGATCCGGTCCAGCTGCCCCTGCCCCACGATCACGTGCATCTCCCGACCCAGCCCGGAGTCGGAGAGCAGCTCCTGGATGTCCAGCAACCGGCACGAACGGCCGTTGATGGCGTATTCGGAGCCCCCGGAGCGGAACAGCGTGCGCGAGATGGTGACCTCGGAGTATTCGATCGGCAGGGCGCCGTCGGCGTTGTCGATGGTCAGGGACACGTGTGCGCGGCCCAGGGCGGAGCGACCGGAGGTGCCTGCGAAGATGACGTCCTCCATCTTCCCGCCGCGCAGGGACTTGGCGCCCTGCTCCCCCATGACCCACGCGAGGGCGTCCACCACGTTGGACTTACCCGACCCGTTCGGCCCCACGACAGCGGTGACCCCGGGCTCCATGTGGAACGTGGTGGCGGACGCAAAGGACTTGAAACCACGCACGGTGAGGGTCTTCAGATGCACGCGGGGGTCTCCAATGTCGTTGTCGCTTACGCCGCCCCCCGGCGGGTGACGGGCGCGCCGACCTGGGCGATCACGAGCGCGGGGGCAGCCCCCGAGTCTACCCGGGGCGGGCCCCGCGGCGGTGCGGGGCGCATGCAGGGGCTCACACCCGCGGCTCACCGGGGCCGGAACGGCCTGCGCCCGCAGAGAAACGCCACGTACATCCGAAGGGAGCTGTCAGTCGGGACCGTTAGACTGAGCCGGTCCAACCCGCTAGTTCACCCGAGCGCCGAGGCTCTCCTCTCACGATCGATTCCTTGACGGTACGGGTGGCGTCTGATCGAAAGCGCCACATTGACCGGTAACTCCACCATCAGAAACCGAAATGCCGCAGTCCTATCCGTGACCAAGACGGAGGCGGACGTGGTCATCCCGTCTACTCGGTTCGATGAGGAGTTGGCAGAGACCTTCCGGCGGCTGCGCATGCCCAAGGGGCTGCTCGAGCGACTGGCCGGGATCAAGGAACGCCGCGGTTGGGCACCGGGACGCCACTTCACGGACGGCGCCACGGAGGCCGGCCAGGAGGCCCTGCGGCAATCGGGGGTGGCCCCGGAGCAGATCGGGTTGTTCATCAACGCGTCCGTGACCCGCGACAACTTCGAACCCGCCGTGGCCGTGGGCATCCACGACCGGTTGGGCCTGCCGAGTTCCGCGCTGAACTTCGACATGACCAACGCGTGCCTGGGCTTCGTCAATGCCCTCACCGTGGCGGCGTCCATGATCGACGCCGGGGCGATCGAGTACGCCCTGGTGGTCGCCGGTGAGGACCCCTCCCCGTGGCACCACGCAGCGGTGGAACGGTTGCGCGGGGACGACATCACCCGCGAACAGGTGGTGCAGGAGTTCGCCACGCTCACGCTGGGGTGTGGTGCCGCCGCGGCCGTGGTGGGTCCCGCGGACCGCCACCCGAGCGGGCACCGCATCGTGGGATCCGTCACGCGCGCGGGCACGGAGTTCAACCACCTGTGCATCGGCGGGGACGACGGCATGTTCACGGACGCCACCGGGCTGCTCAACCACGGGGTGGGCCTCGTGGTCGAGGCGTGGCTCGAGGCCGAGAAGGACGGCTGGCAGTGGCGGGACATGGACTCCTACGTGACCCACCAGGTCTCCAACTCGCACACCAACAAGCTCATCCAGGACATGGGCCTGGACGCGGACCGTGTCCCCCTCACCTTCCCGTACTGGGGCAACGTGGCCGCCGCGGCCCTGCCCATGACACTCGCGCTCGAGGCCGAGCGGCTCGAACCCGGCCAGCGCGTGCTGTGCCTGGGCGTGGGCTCGGGCCTGAACACGACCCTCATGGAGATCGCCTGGTAGCCCACCCGTAGCCCCCGGTCACCGCCTCACAGAACGGAGGAGCAACGTGCTCTCCACACCCTCCCCGGAACGCACCACCACGGTGCGTCTGCCCTTCACCGACACCCCGCTGCCGGGTGTGGACCCTGCGTGGTCCACCACGGTGAGCGTCCCGACCACGGCGGTCGTGGAACCCGTGCCCGGCAGGAAGCGCCGCTGGCACGTGCTGGACAACGGGGACGCGATCACCGAAGCGGGCCGCAGCCCCCGCGGGATCATCCTGGCCGTGCACGGCAACCCCACGTGGTCCTACCTGTGGCGGGACGTGGTGCGCGCCGGCCAAACGGCCGAGCAGCCGTGGCGCGTGGTGGCCGTGGACCAGCTGGACATGGGCTTCTCCGAGCGCACGGGATTGTTCCGCCGGCTCGAGGACCGCGTCCGGGACCTCGGGGACCTCACGCACGCGCTGGGCATCGACGATGCCGGACTGCCGGTGGTCACCTTGGCCCACGACTGGGGCGGGCTCATCTCCCAGGGCTGGGCGCAGGAACACCCGCAGCTCCACGCGGCGACCATCATGACCAACACCGCCGTTCACCACGACAACGCCGAGCCCATCCCCTCGGCCCTGCGGCTCGCGCTCAACCGCGCCGTGCACGAACCCCTCACGTCCGGGACCACCGCGTTCCTGGACACCACCCTGGCCCTGTGCGATCCCGCCCCGACCAAGGACCTCAAGAAGGCCTACAAGGCTCCGTACACCTCCCGCGAGCGCCGCGAGGGCATCGCGCACTTCGTCGCCGACATCCCCGCCGAACCGGGCCACCCCTCCAACGCGGCGTACGAGCGCATCGCCGGGCGGATGAGCGCGCGCGAGGTCCCCACGCTGCTGCTGTGGGGCACCAACGATCCCGTGTTCCAGCAGCGTTACCTCGAGGACCTCATGCGGCGGGCACCCCACGCGGACGTCCACCGCTTCGAAGGCGCCAAGCACCTGCTGCCCGAGGCCCGGGACATCGCCCCAGCGATCCTCACGTGGCTCGGTGAGCGTTTCGGTCAGGACGAGCCCGTGGTGCAGGCCCACCGTGAGCGCCGCGCGCGCGGTCGCGGGGACTTCGTGCCGTTCTTCGCCGAACTCGACGCACGACGCCGCGACGCCTCCCCCGCCGTCGTGGACATGGGACCCGTCATGGGAACCGTGGACGGTTCCGCACCGGCGCTCAACGTGGAACGCACCGTGACCTGGGCCCAGCTGAGCACGTCCGTGGACCAGCTCGCGGTGGCCCTGCTGCGCACGGGCGTGCGCCCCGGGGACCGTGTGAACCTCATGGTCCCCCCGGGCTCCATGCTCACCACCCTGATCTACTCGTGCCTGCGCATGGGCGCGGTGATCGTGGTCGCGGACCAGGGGCTGGGCCGCAAGGGACTGACCCGGGCGCTGCGCGGTTCGTCCCCCGACTGGTTCATCGGCATCCGCAAGGCCCTCATGGGTGCGCGCGCCCTGGGCTGGCCCGGACGCCGGATCTCCGCGGACCGGCTGGACCCCGTGTCCAAGAAGCTGCTGGGCGTGGAACACACCGTGGCCGAGCTCATGGACTCGGTGACCACCGTGCGCCCGGAGGACATCCCCGCCGTGGACCCGGACGCCGCGGCCGCCGTGCTGTTCACGTCCGGCTCCACGGGGCCCGCCAAGGGCGTGGTCTACACCCACCGCCAGATGGCCGGGATGCGCGACACCATCCGGGACACCTACGGGCTGCGGGCCGGAACCGGACTCGTGGCCGGGTTCGCGCCGTTCGCGCTGCTCGGCCCCGCCCTTGGTGCCGCCTCCGTCACACCGGACATGGACGTCACGAGCCCCAAGACACTCACCGCGCAGGCGCTCACCGAAGCTACGATGGCGATCGGCGCCACCGCGGTATTCGCGTCCCCCGCGGCCATCGCCAACGTCCTGGCCACCGCGGACGAGCTGTCCCCCGCCGAGCGTGATGCGCTGGCCCGGGTGGACCTCATGCTCTCCGCCGGAGCGCCGATCCCCGAGGAGCTGCTCGCCCGGTTGCAGGAGCTGATGCCCGCGGCCGAGCTGCACACCCCCTACGGGATGACCGAGGCGCTGCCCCTGACCGACGTCAGCTTGGACGTGATCCGCGCGGCACGGGAGGACGCCCAGAGCGGCGTCGAGGGTGCGGGCCGAGGCGTGTGTGTGGGCACCCCGGTCGAGGGAGCGCAGCTCGGCGTATTGCCGCTGCGCGCGGACGGCTCCGTCTCCCCCGACATCGTGACCACCCCTGGTGTCACCGGCGAGATTGTGGCGCGCGCACCGCACGCCAAGGACCACTACGACCGGTTGTGGATCACGGAGCGCGCCTCCGACCTGACCCCCGGCTGGCACCGCACCGGGGACGTGGGGCACTTCGACGCCCGTGAGCGGCTGTGGTACGAGGGCCGCCTGGCCCACGTGATCACGATGTCCGACGGGCCGGTGTCTTCCGTCGCGGCGGAGCACGCCGCCCAGACGGTTCCCGGTGTGGGCCGCGTGGCCGTCGTGGGTGTGGGCCCCCGCGGTTCCCAGTCCCCCGTGGCCGTGATCGAAACGGTGCCCCCGGCCGCCAAGCCCCACGTGGCCCCCGCGGATCTGGCCGAGCGCGTGCGCGCTACGATCGATTTCGCGACCGGGCTGGCTGTGAGCGCCGTGCTCGTGATCCCCGAGCAGCCCACGGACATCCGCCACAACTCCAAGATCGACCGCGCCGAATTGAGTGACTGGGCCGAGCAGGCCCTGGCCACCGGAAAGATGAGTGCCCTGTGAGCCACGACCAGACCCCCGCTCCCGACCGCTCCGGCGCCGGCCGCCACCGCGCCGACGATCACGACGCCGCTGCGCCCGCTCCCGGGGCCACCGCGGCCGGGGCGGCGTCGTCGGCTCCCCGGAACGACGGGAACGCAAGCAATTCCGATGCAAACGCATCGGATGGAGACCGGCAGGACACCGCTCCCGGCGTCGCGCAGATCGCGGATCCCGAGCGTGGCGGCGCCACCGCGACCCAGGGTGAGCTGACCGGGGACGGCCGCACCGTGCTGGTGACCGGCGCGTCAGGGATGCTCGGCGGGGACGTCGCCCGCGTCCTGCTCTCGCGCGGCTGGCGCGTGCGCGTCTTCCAGCGGGGTCACGCATCCGTGGCCGAGCGCGAAGGCGTCGACGAGGTGCTCGGTTCGGTGACCGATCCCGACGACGTGGCGCGCGCGCTCGACGGCGTGGACGACGTGATCCACCTCGCGGCCAAGGTCTCCTTCACCGGGGACTGGGAGGACTTCGTGCGGGTCAACGTGACCGGGACGCGTGTGCTGCTGTGCCAGGCGCAGAACGCCGGGGTGCAGAACGTGGTCTTCGTGTCCTCGCCGTCCGTGGCCCACGCGGGCGTGTCGATCGAGGGCGCGGGCGCGGAACCCGCGAACCCCCAGACGGCGCGCGGGAACTACGCGCGATCCAAGGCCGCCGCTGAACTGCTCGGCCTGAGCATGGACGGCCAGCGCGACCTCAAGGTGGCCGCGGTACGTCCGCACATCGTGTGGGGCCCCGGGGACACCCAGCTCGTGGAGCGCGTCGCGGATCGCGCGGCGGCCGGGCGGATGCCGTACCTGGACAACGGTGCGGCCATGATCGACACCACCTACATCGACAATGCGTCCGAGGGCATCGTGCGGGCGCTCGAGCGCATTGACACCGTGCGCGGACGCGCGCTGGTGATCACCAACGGTGAGCCCCGCCCCGTGGGCGAACTCATCGCACGGATGTGCCGCGCCGCGGGCGCCCCCGCGCCCACGCGCTCGATCCCCGGTGGCGTGGCACGCTTCGCCGGCCGCGTCATCGAGAAGGTCTGGCCGTACCTGCCCGCGAAGTTCCGCGGCGGGGACGGCGAGCCGCCCATGACCGAGTTCCTGGCCGAGCAGCTGTCCACGGCCCACTGGTTCGACCAGCGCGAGACCCGCGAACTGCTGGACTGGACGCCGTCCGTGAGCCTGGACGAGGGCTTCGCGCGGCTCACCGCGTACTACTCCGACAAGCCGCGCCCGCAGCGCAACACGGGATCGGTCGCGGTGTCACGCGTGGTGGAGGTCGCCGACGACCAGCGCATCCGCGCCGAGGACGCCTCTATCGCCCCCGAAGAAGAGAGCGGAACGAGCAACGACCTGCAGATCGTGCGCGCACAGTAGGCCCTGTCGTGCCCGCGGCGTGGAGCCGCGGGCACGATGCGAACCAGGGTGCAGGCCCCGCTACCCGGCCTCCGCGTGCGGTTGCTCAGTAGTGGTAGCGCGCTTGCAGGATGATGAGATCGTCACCCACGACCATGTAGACCAGCCGGTGTTCGGCAGTGATTCTCCTCGACCACGCGCCTGGGGCACTGTATTTCAACTGCTCCGGTTTGCCGATCCCGGGAAAGGGCTCGCGGAAGCACGCATCAATCAGGCTGTTGATCCGCGTGACGATCTTCCGGTCCACGGTCTGCCAGTGGGTGTAGTCCTCTAGGTGTACTGCTCGGGGACGTTGATCAATCGTGAGAACGGCGGCTCTGGTTGTCGCAGGCCGTGTGCGGGCGGTGCTGGTTGTACTGGTGCAGCCAATCCGGCAGGGCGTCGCGTCGTTTTTGCTCGCTGGTGTAGCAGCGGGCGTAGGCCCACCCGTCGGCCATGGTCCGGTGGAAGCGCTCTACCTTGCCGTTGGTCTGCGGCCGGTACGGACGCGTCCGCTTCGGCGTGATCGAGAGGGCCTCGCAGGTGTCCCGCCACAGGTGCGAGCGATAGGCGCCACCGTTGTCGGACAGCACCCGCTCCACGGCGACGCCGCGATCGGCAAACCACGCCACAGCCCGATGCAGGATCCCGACCGCGGTGACGGCGGTCTCATCGTCGTGGACCTCGGTGTACGCGAGTCGTCGTTCGGTTGTGGTCGCCCTGGCGGCGGCTGATGTAGCGCCAGCCGCCGCCGTCGGGGATGTTCCCGAGCTTTTTCACGTCTACGTGGACCAGGGAGCCGGGGTGGGGGTGTTCGTACCGGCGGATCGGTTCGCCAGTCGCACGGTCCACGTGGGAGAGCCGGTTCAGTCGGGCACCGGTCAAGATGCGGTGGACGGTCGAGGGCGCGATGCCGAGTCGGGCGGCGAGCTGCACGGGGCCCTCACGCAGCCGTATCCGCAGGCTGACGCACCGCTTCGTCGTCGCCTTGTCCGTCTTGTTCGGTGAGGTCTTCGGCCGGGACGAGCGATCCTGCATCGACTCGCCGGCGCGATAGCGGTCGACCCACCTCTTCACGGTCGGCCAGGAGACCTGGAAGCGGGCGGCGACTTCGCTGATGGGCCAACCGTCGTCGACGACGAGCTGGGCCACCTTGAGCCGGTGGCGAGGTGTCAGGGTGGCGTTGGCGTGCATCACTCCTCTCCTGCTGCGACGGGCGTCGTTCGCGGCGTTCGGAGTTGCCCCAGGACTGCAAGGAGGATCGTCGTGGCGAGCGGCACGAGTCCGGCGGCGACGAACAAGCTGGCAGCGGCGATGTGTCGGCTGAGGAGTCCGGTGAGTGCGATGGACAGTGGCATGAAGGCGATGGAGATGAAGAAGTCGAGGCTGGCGACTCGGCCGAGCATCTCCAGCGGTACGTGTTCCTGCAGGACCGTGCCCCAGATGACCATCCCGACTCCGATCGACGCACCGTAGACCGCCAGTCCGGCGCCGATGATCCACGGATTGTTGGTGAGTGCGGGGATGGCCAGTGGAAGGCAGCCGAGTGCCCATGCGCCGACCATTACGGGCAGGAAGTGTGAGGGGGTGGGCCATGAGCCGGCGACGAGGGAACCCACCAGGCCGCCGACGCCCAGAGCTCCGAGGACGACTCCGTACACAGCCGGACCGTTGTCATGGGTCGAGCGCATGAGCGCGGGCAGGAGAACTTCCAGCGGGCCGGTCACGACCAGGCCCATGGCGGCCGCCAACAGCACGCTGGAGCGAACCCAGCGCGTGCGGGCGGCGTAGCCGAACCCGTCGAGCAGGTCCCGCAGCGCAGAGGTGGCCGGAGCTTCGGCGTCGGTCTCGGCTGAGCAAGGGGCAGGAAGCCGCAGGACGGCGATCAGGGCGAGTCCGAGCGCGCCGGCGATGAGGTACCCGCCCGCGGCGGGCACGCTCGCGCCGATGACGGCACCGACGACGCCGGGGGCGAGGGTCTGTCCGACCAGCGGCCGGGTGGCCCCTTCGAGCCCGTTGACGGCCATCAGGTCGTCGCTTCCCACGAGGACGGGCACGAGCGCGGTGTAGGCCGGGAAGAAGAAGGCGGTCGAGACGCCGATGACGAACGCGAACACTGCCAGCATCCAGAAAGTGGCCGCGTCGAAGATGGCGGCGGTGGAGGTCGTCGTCGAGGCGGCGAGGTTGACAGTGAGGACGCCGACGATGACGGACTTCTTGGCGACGCGGTCCGCAAGTACCCCGGCGGGCAAGGATCCTGCGAGCAGGCCGATGCCGCTCCACGCCACGACACCCGACAAGGTGGCCGCCGTGGCGCCCAGGTTGAGGGTCTGCATGGCTAGGTAGAGGGCCCAGGCGCCCTGGGCGAAGACGGTGAGCACCATCGCTGCATACAGCGGTCGGTAGCCGGGGACGGACAAGGGGCGAAGCGGGTTCATGGCAGGTCCTTTGGGGCAAGGCTGAGGTGGGGCCAGTCGGTGAGGTCGGCGAGCATCTGCCGGTCGTGCGTGGCGACGATTATGGCGCAGGAGGTCCGCAGGAGCTCGGTGGTGATGTCGTCGACGAGGCTCGATGACAGATGGTTGGTGGGCTCGTCCAGGAGCAACAGGTCCGGGTCCACCGCCAGGCACATGGCCAGATGGAGGCGGCGTTGTTGCCCTTGCGACAGGTGCCCCACGGGTGTGCGGGTTGCCGCGGGCTCAAGCAGCCCGAGTGAGCCGAGGGAGGGTGCCTGTGATCGGCGGCCCTGCGTGGCCAGGTACGTCTCGTAGACCACGTGTGCGGGGAGGGCGTCGTCCCAGTCAGGGACCTCTTGAGACAACAGGGCGACGCGCACCCTCGGGTTCACCCGCAGCTGGCCTGTACTCGGGGCCAGTCGCCGACCGAGAAGCCCCAACAGTGTGGACTTCCCAGCACCGTTCGGCCCGGTGACCACCAACCGGTCTCCACCGCTGATCTCCACCGAGACCGGGGTGGCCAACCGGTCAGTCACGGTGAGCATGGAGGCGTTGACGATGTTCTGACCGGTCCGCGCTGACGATGTGGGCCATGCCAACCGCAGCGGTGGCTCTGGCACGTCGATCTGATGACGCTCCAGGTCCACGATGCGGCGGTTGAAAGCCTGGACCACCCCGGCAGCGCGCGTGGCCCGTTGGTGCTTGCCCGTTCCCTTGCCGGGTCGCCAACCGCCTTGCGACAGGCGGGAGCGTGCGTCGGCGGCGGCGCGGGTCAGTTCCTGATGCCGGGCGACCTGGGCGGCATGGTCTTGCTCCCAGGCGGCCCGTTCTCGTTGCCGCCCTTCGATCCAGCCCTCGTAACCGCCCGCGTAGGTGCGTGGAAGGCCATCGCGGGTCGGGTCGAGGTCCAGGAAGCTGGTCGCCACGTCGCGCAGCAGGGCGCGGTCGTGGCTGACTAAGGCCAGGCCACCGGGGTGGTCCCGCAGGCGCTCGGTCAGGAAGGACAGCCCTGCAGCGTCCAGGTGGTTGGTGGGCTCGTCCAGCAGCAACAGGTCAGGGGTCGATCCGAGGGCGACCGCCAGCCGTACCCGGTACCGCTGACCGACCGACAAGGTCGACAGGACCCGATCGCGGTCGCTACAGGCGTTCAGGCCCGCCAGGGCGATGTCAACACGGCGGTCGGCATCCCAGGCGTCCAGCCGCGTGGCCGCCTCGAGTGCGGCGGAATAGGCGTCGGCCGCGTCATCGCCCGCGGCCAGCGCCGCGGTAGCCACGTCGAGGGCCTGCAGAGCGGCCCTGGATAGGGCTGTCGCCTCGGCAATAAGGTCACCGACCGTGCGATCGCCCTCGGTGGCCATGTCCTGCTTGACCAGGACGAGGGAACCCACCCGGGTCACCACTCCCGAGTCAGGTTTCAGGATCCCCGCCAGTACATGGAGCAAGGTGGTCTTGCCCCGGCCGTTGTCGCCGACGATCGCCAGTCGCGACCCGGTGGAGACGGTGACGTCAGTCCCACTCAGCAGCGGCCTGTCGCCGAGTGTCAGGTGGAGTGATTCAGCGCGGATGTGTGCAGCGGACCCTTGGGGTGTCCCGATCCACGCACATGACCGTAAAGGTTCTGTGGTTGGCATTGCGTACTCTCAGCTCGTCATGGAGCCGGGCACCACAAAGCGGCCGCCCGGCAGATGGCCAGGAAGGCAGACGAGAGGTCAGAAGGGGTCCCGCCGCCGTCAGCGGGCGGAACGCAGCTTCATCGAGGCGATGCCTGAGTACATGCGGCCGAGGATACAGAGCCCGGGCGATGCCTCGCAAGTCAACTAACGCCCCCGGTCAGTACATCTAGGCGGACGCGTCCCAGACCGACCTCACGCGGGCCCCGGGGTCTGTTCATCTTGACGGTCCAGTTCGTGGACCTCGGTGGTTCCCGCGGTGGCCCGCTCGTGGGCGTCGAGGAGCCTGCGAGCATTGGCCGGAGACCGGAAGAGGTATGTGGTTTCCTGCCACGCCGCGTACTCGTCCGCCGCCATGAGTACCGCATTGCTTTGGCGGGACACGATCTCCACGGCCCCGCGGTCCTCGTTGACGCGCTCGATCAGGGAGAACAGGGTCTTTCGAGCTTCACTGGCGCTCAACGACATGAGATGACCTCCCGTCGGTAATTGGTACAGGATGACGGTGCCACTCCCACCGAGCTTTGAGTCCTCTGCCTCCGGTGCATCCTGGCGTGAGTGGCCGGGTACGACGTCCGGACAGGGCCGGGACCGATGCCCGGATCAATCGATCTCTTCGCCGGCGAGGGCCTTGGCGGCCAGGCGCTCCTCCTCGCTGACCTCCCACACCTCGTAGGCGGCGTGCAACGCCAGCAGGATGATCAGACATCCGAGGACCAGGTCCGGCCCTCCCGAGCCCGTCCATGCGGTGATCAAGGCCATGACGATGATCGCCACGTTCACCAGCACGTCGTTACGGGCCGAGAGGAACGCGGCGCGGCCGAGGGAGCCGCCGTGGTTGCGGACGCGGGCGATGACCAGAGCACTCGTCCCGTTGATGACAATGGCGCCGAGCGAGGCGAGGACGACGGGCAGCACGTCCGGTGCCACAGGCTCGGCGAACCGCTGAGCTGCTTCCCATGCCGCGAACGCGGCCGGAGCGAGGATCACGACGGCCATGACCTTGCCCATGACGGCGCGCTTGGCCAGGGCCCAGCCAAGCGCCACGAAGATCAACAGGTTGATCGAGGTGTCCTCGAGGAAGTCGACACTGTCGGCCAGCAGCGACACCGACCCTGAACCGAGCGCGACGAAGAACTCGACGAAGAAGTACCCGCAGTTCAGGAGGGCGACCGTGAGCACAGCTCGACGGACCCGGGGTGCATCGAAGGCGCCGGGCGCCTTCCCCGGGTTCTCGTCCGGTTCACTGGGAGCATTCATGGACACAATTCTCGTCATTGGCTCTCGGGGTCGCCCCGGGGCCAGCGGGTGATCCGGATGGCCTGGGCTGCGTGGGGACATCGATGTCGGTCTCGACCCCCGACGGGCGTGCCGCCTGCGGGGTCTCTCGTCAGGGCCGGAAACGTCTCGGCCGCCGCTGGCACCGCGAGCAGCGATACGAGGAACGGTTGGCGAAGCGCTCACGCACGATGACGCCGTCGTCCCCGCCGGCCTCGCAGCGAGGGCACGGCTGGCCGGCGCGGCCGTAGGCGTTCAGTGACCGGGAGAAGTACCCGGACTCGCCGTTGACGTTGACGTACAGCGAGTCGAAGCTCGTGCCGCCTGCGTCCAGCGCGCGACGCATGACCTCCTGGCACGCCGCCACGAGTGTGTATGTGCGCGGCGCGGTCATGGTCTCGGTGGGCGCGGCCCAGTGCAGGCGCGCCGCCCACAGCGCTTCGTCCGCGTAGATGTTGCCGATCCCGGAAATCAGCCCCTGGTCCAGCAGCGCGCGCTTGAGCCCGGTCCGACGACGCCGCAACGCCGCGTGGAAGGCCGCGACGTCGAAGAGCGGGTCCAGCGGATCGCGCGCAATGTGCACGGCGTGTTCCGGGACCGTGCCGTGGCCGTCCGACGCGGGCACCAGACGATCCAGCAGCATCCCACCGAAGATCCGCTGGTCCACGAACCGCAGTTGCTCTGGCAACGGCTGCCCGGACTCGTCGAGCGCCGGGGACAGCTCCAGCCGGATGCGCTCGTGGCGCGGCCTGGGGTGTTCCGGGGAGGACACGAGCAGTTGCCCGCTCATCCCCAGGTGCACGAGCAGTGCGCGGGAAGGTTCTGACCCATCCGCAGCGCGCACGGGCAACCACAGGAACTTGCCGCGCCGGCACGCGTCGACAACTGTCAGCCCGGTCAGTTCGCGACGGAAATCCTCCGGGCCGTCGGTGTGACGCCGCAGGGACCGGGGGTCCACGACCTCCACGCTCTCCACGGTGCGCCCCACGACCCAGCGGGCGACGCCGCGGCGCACCACTTCCACTTCGGGCAACTCAGGCACGGCGCGCTCAGTTCTCGGTGGCGAAACGTTCGACGATTGCCTCGCACGCGACCGCGGCGGCCGCGCGTTCGGCGGCCTTCTTGGACGTCCCCTCGCCGTGTCCCAGGACATCACCGTGCACGACGACGTCCGCGGCGAAGCGGCGCGCGTGGTCCGGGCCGGTGCCCTCGACCTCGTAGCGCACGGTCCCCAGCTCGTACTGGGAGGCGAGTTCCACCACGCGGGTCTTCCAGTCGCGGCCCTCGTGCAGCACGCGGGTGTCCTCGAGCAGGGGAACGATCAGTCGCAGCACGAGATCGCGCGCGGGCAACGGCCCACACGCCTCGTAGACGGCGCCGATCAGGGCCTCGGTGGTGTCCGCGAGGATGGAGGCCTTCTCGGCCCCGTGCGTGCGGATCTCGCCCTTGCCCAGGCGGATGTGGGGGCCGAGGCCGAGGGTCTTGGCGACCCCGGCGAGCGCGCGGGCGGAGACCACGGATGCCCGCAGTTTCGCGAGGCTCCCCTCGTCCCACTCGGGATAGCGGTGGAAGATCTCGTCCGTGACCGCGAGCTGCAGGACCGCGTCCCCCAGGAACTCGAGGCGTTCGTTGTGGACTTCCCCGGGATGCTCGTACGCGTACGAACGATGTGTGAGCGCAATGCGAAGCGTCTCGGTGTCGAGGTCGACACCGAGACGCTCAAGCAGTTCGCCGGGATCCGGCAAAATGGTCACCTTACGCGTCAGCGACCTTGCGACCCTTGTACTCGTAGAACAAGGGGGTGCCGGCGGAATCGGAGACCAGCTTGGCCTGGTGCGGCAGGCTGTAGCTGACCTTGCCGTTCTCCACGGTCTTCACCAGTTTGGGGGCTTGCGCCTTCCACTGGGAGCGGCGCATCCGGGTATTCGCGCGGGACATTTTCCGCTTGGGAACAGCCACGGCTATCTCTCTTCTCTCGTGTCGGTTGTCGGCTCCGACGCCTGCGGATCCCCCGATTCGGTCATCAGCCCCTGCAGGGCGGACCAGCGGGGATCCAGGACGTCGTGGTGGTGGTCCGGGTCGTTCTCGAGCCGTGCGCCGCACTGGGCGCACAGGCCCGGGCAGTCAGCCCGGCACACCGGTTGGAACGGCAGTTGTGTGATCACTGCGTCCCGAAGCATCGGTTCGAGGTCGATCTCCTCGTCCCGCACTTCATACACTTGCTCGTCCTCGACGTTCTCGTCACCCTGGGGGGACGGATCGAAGACGAAAAGTTCTTGCACGTCGACCGGTAGTTCGTAGTCGATGGGGTCGAGGCATCTACTGCATTCCCCGTGAACGCTCACGATCACGGTTCCGGACACCAGAATACCGTCGTGGACGGATTCCAGGCGCAGCTGCAGATCCATGGGCGCGCCCTCCGGCGAGCCGATGAGCGCCGTACCGAAGTCCTTCGGTGCGGGTGCCTCGACATCCAGGGTTTCCATGGTCCCCGGTCGGTGTTCGAGATCCCTGACGTTGAACGTGAGGGCTGAACTGTTGCGGTGATTCACGAAACTCCTGGCTAACGACACTGGCCGACAGACCACCTTAGCATGCCGACCCTCGTCGGTTCATCCCACGGGCCCCGTCCGGATGTCCTCCGGACGCACGGCCCTGGCACCCGCGGGCTCTCGCCGGGCGACGGCCCGCCCGATCAGCGGCGCGGTGAGACCATGCAGCAACACGGAGCAGAACACGACCATGACCACACTCTCCAGGATGATCCCGATCTGCGTATCGATCCCGGCCTGCGGGGCGAGGAGCGCCAGCACCACGGAGGCGATCCCGCGCGGATCCAGCCACGCGATCGTGGCGCGTTCGGGCCAGGTCGCTCGGGACCAGGATGCAGGCCAGCACGAGGCACAGGGACAACCGGACGTCCGGCAGCAGGTACATGGCGGCGAAGAACACCGCGATGAGACTGAGTGGCAGGGCCAGGAACAGCACGCGCAGCACCGGGGTGCGGCTGCGACGCGGGGCGTCGCGGATGTCCAAAGCGTCCATGAACAGCAACACGGACAGGATCACTTCCACGGTGCGTTCCACCGAGGTGCTGGTCAGGGACTCGATCAACGGGGTCGAGCTCTACCACCCCGCGGCCATGCCCAGCACGATCAGGGCGATGGGGGCGGAGATGTTCCACCGGGTGAGGCGCCCGGACACGAGCGACCCCACGATGTTGGCAATGAGGATGCGT
Source organism: Kocuria sp. PD6 (assembly GCF_031844145.1). Classification (NCBI taxonomy): domain Bacteria; kingdom Bacillati; phylum Actinomycetota; class Actinomycetes; order Micrococcales; family Micrococcaceae; genus Kocuria; species Kocuria sp. PD6. The sequence goes on along the minus strand of NZ_JAUZUS010000004.1, from coordinate 218,854 downwards.
GAGGAACACGGGCGCGGGGCTCCGAATTCTGGGAGGGCATACGACAGAGGACGCATCGGGTCACCCAGCTGGCGCACCCATCACGCCGGGGAACATCTTGCCATCCCCGACCTGGCAATTCCGCCGGGCCCCTCAGCGCCGTTCGATGGCCCGCAGGACGGGGTCGGGAACGAACGACGCGACGTCTCCCCCGAGTGCCGCGACCTCCATCACGAGGGACGAGGACACGTGCAACAGGGACGGCTCCCCCGGCAGGAACACCGTCTCCACGCCCGTGAGGGAACGGTTCATGGTGGCCATGGGCAGTTCGTAGTCGTAGTCCGCGCTGTTGCGTAGCCCCTTGATCAGGGCCACCGCCTCCCGGCGCTCCGCGTAGTCCGCGATCAGCCCCGATGCGAGCGGTTCCACGACCACGGCCGGTTCGTCCGCGAACACCTCGCGCACCAGTTTGATCCGGGTGTCCTCGCTGAAGCGGTGGGTCTTGTTGGGGTTCGTGGACACGGCCACGATCACCTCGTCGAACAGGCGGGCAGCGCGGTGGATCACCGCGCAGTGTCCCAGGTGCAGCGGGTCGAAGGACCCCGGGCAGATGGCGCGTCGCATGGCACCACCCTAGCGGCAGGGGTTCCTAGACTGGGCCCATGATCGCAGACGCTCACGACCACTCGCCCGCGGCCGCACCCCGCGCCGATCCCGCCCGGGAGCTGTCCCGCGCCCAGCCGTGGCAGCGCATGGCCGCAGGCGGCGGGCTGCTGGATCCCTCCGGGGCCCTCCGTTCCACGGTCTTCGAAGAGATGACGGCGCTCGCCACGCGCACCGGCTCGGTGAACCTCGGTCAGGGGTTCCCGGATTTCGCGCCGCCGCAGCCCATGGTCGACGCCGCGGTGGCCGCCCTGCACACCGGGCACCACCAGTACGCGCCCATCATCGGCGTCCCCGCACTGCGCCAGGCGGTGGCTAAGCACCAGCGCGACCACTACGGTCTGCACCTCGACCCCGATTCGCAGATCGCCGTGAGCGCGGGCGCGACCGAGGGCATGACCGCGGCGCTGTTGTCCGTGCTGCAGCCCGGGGACGAAGTGGTCATGTTCGAGCCGCGCTATGACCTCTACGGCGCGGCCGTGGAATTCACCGGCGCCACGCCCGTTCCCGTCCCCCTGCTCCCCCCGACCTTCACGCCCGACCCGGACGACGTGCGCGCCGCGTTCTCCCCGCGCACCCGCGCCGTGATACTCAACGACCCGCACAACCCCACGGGCACGGTGGCGTCCCGCGAGTTCAAGGAACTGCTCGTGGAGCTCGCCACGGAGTTCGACACCGTGATCGTGACCGACGAGGTGTACGAGCACCTCCGGTTCGCCGGGCCCCATGAGCCCATCGCCTCCCTGCCCGGGGCTGCGGAGCGCACCCTGAGCGTGTCCTCCGCGGGGAAGACGTTCTCCGCCACGGGCTGGCGCGTGGGCTGGGTGAGCGGCCCGCCCGAGCTGATGCGCGGGGTCATCGCCGTGATAGAGCTATCTTTCGCACAGCGCGGCCGCCCCGCTGCAGCACGCCGTGGCCCATGCACTGAGTTTCCCGCCCGCGTTCTACGATGCGCTGCTGGGGGACTACCGCGAGCGCCGAGACGTGCTCGTGGCCGGGCTGCGGGAGGCCGGGCTGACCCCGCCGGTTCCCGAGGGCACGTTCTTCGCGGTCGCGGACGTGAGCGATCACTACGCGCTCGCCGGGGTGGACAACGCCACGGACCTCGGCCGGCACTGGGCCGAGAACGCGGGTCTGGTGGGCATCCCGGTCTCGGCGTTCGCGGGTCCCGCGAACCGGGGGCTGTACGCGGACTGGCTGCGGTTGGCGTTCTGCAAGCGCACGGACGTACTGCGCGGGGCCATGGCGGGACTCGCCGCCGCGGTCTGACAGGCCGTCACCGGGCGCCGACGACGGCGCGCTCGGCCTCGCGCAGCTCCGGCTCGCGAGGTACCTGAGCCGGTGCAGCTCACCAGGTCGACCGCGCAGGGGCCCGGGTCGACGACGCCAGGGCCGGGGTACCGCCGAGGTCAGTCCGCGTCCGAGGCACCGGGCGCGTCGTCGTCCGCTTCGAGGAACCACAAGCGGGTCTCGCCATGCTCGCCGTCCTCGAAACGGCGCAGGCCGCGGGGCCAAGCGGGCTCCTCGGTGTGTGTGGAACGCTCGACCGCGATCACCCCACCCGGCCCCAGCCGACCCGCGAGCCGCGAGAGCGTCCGGGCGAGCTCATCGTTGTCCAGAGGGTAGGGCGGGTCGGCGAGCACGAGGTCCCAGCGGTGGTGCGCGGCGCGGCCCAGGTACCCGGCCACGGCGGACTGCACGGTGATGATCTTGGTGTCCGGGCACGACGCCGCTACGAGCGTCGCGTTCTCCCGGCACACCGCCGCCGCCACGGCCGCTCGTTCCACGAGCGTGACGGTCGCGGCTCCGCGGCTCGCCGCCTCGAGGCCCAGGGCGCCCGAGCCCGCGAAGAGGTCGAGGACGCGTGCGCCCTCACACATGCCCCAGGCGTCGAGCCGGGCGAACAGTGATTCCTTGACCCGGTCGGTCGTGGGTCGTGTGGCCGAGCCGGGCACCGACTTCAAGCGTTGGCCGCCGGCTCGTCCGGCTATGATCCGTGTCATCCTCGCTCCAGGAATGCTTGTCGGTCCTCGTCCAGGACCCGTGTGATCGCCGCACGCAGGGCGGGGTGTTCGGTGAGCTGCGGGTCGTCGTGGACCACGATCTCCGCGGCGGCCCTGGCCCGTGCGACAAGGGCCTCGTCCCGCAGTGCACTGATCCACCGTAGGCCGGAGCGGCCCCCGGACTGGGACGCGCCCAGGATGTCCCCCTCCTTGCGCAGGCTCAGATCGACTTCCGCGAGATCGAAGCCGTCCGTGGTCGCGGCCACGGCGTCGAGACGCGCGCGCCCGGGATGATCGGGGGGCGTGCGGGTCACGAGCAAGCACGTGCCCGGGTGCTCACCGCGCCCGATCCGCCCGCGCAGCTGGTGTAGTTGGGAAATCCCGAACCGTTCCGGGTCCGCGATGATCATGAGCGTGGCGTTGGGGACGTCCACCCCGACCTCGATCACCGTGGTGGAAACCAGTACGTCGGTGTTCCCCGCCGCGAAGTCCGCCATGGTGCGAGCCTTGAGTGGCGTGTCCTGGCGCCCGTGCAGCACGGCCACGCGGGCGCCCCGAAGCTCGGGCTGTGCGGCCACGAGCTCGGTGAGCCACGTGACGGTCGCGGGCTCGAGATCCTCCTCTTGCGTCTCGATGGAATCGCGCAGGCTCTCGAAGGGGGGCACCGCGGCGTCATCGCCGATCTTGGGCGCGACGACGTAGACCTGCCGGCCGCGCGCGACGTGCTCCGCGGCGAGCGCCCACACGCGGCGCTCCCAGGCCGGGCCGTGCTCGGCGAGGCCCACGACGAACGTGTCGATGGGTTGGCGCCCGCCCGGCAACTCCCGCAGTGTGCTCACGTCCACGTCGCCGAAGACCGTCATGGCCACGGTGCGCGGGATGGGCGTGGCCGTCATCACGAGGGTGTGCGGGGCCTGGCCGGCCTTGTCCCGGAGGGCGTCGCGTTGCTCCACGCCGAAGCGGTGCTGCTCGTCCACGACGGCCAAGCCGAGGTCCGCGAACTGCACCGCGTCCTGGATCAGGGCATGGGTGCCCACCACGATGCCCGCGGCGCCGCTGGCGATGTCCAGGAGGGCCTTGCGGCGGGCGGGTGCGGACATGCTGCCGGTGAGCAGGGTGACCCGTGTGGCCTCCGGGTCCCCACCCAGCTGCCCGGCCATGGCGAGGGGGCCCAGTGCGGCCGTGATCTTCTCGTGGTGCTGCGCGGCGAGCACCTCGGTGGGGGCGAGCATGGCCGCCTGACCGCCGTGGTCCACGACCTGGAGCATGGCCCGCAGCGCGACCACGGTCTTACCGGAGCCCACATCGCCCTGCAGCAACCGGTTCATGGGTGCGGTGCCCGCGATCTCCCTGGAGATCTCCTCCCCGACCGCCCGCTGGCCAGGGGTCAGGGCGAAGGGCAGGGAGGCGTCGAAGCGGGCCAACAGGCCGTCCTCCCGCGGTGGTCGTGGGGCCACCGGATGCGCGGCGTGCTCAGCGCGACGGCGCACGAGCTCGGCCTGCAGGACGAACGCTTCCTGGAACCGGAACCGATTGCGCGCCCGTTCGTAGGCCGCCACGGTCTCGGGAACGTGCAGATCCCGGTAGGCCTGTCCCGGTTCCGGCAGTCCCTGCGCGGCGACGACGTCGGGCGGCAGCGGGTCCTGGATCGCGTCCAGGTCCGCGGTGAGCAGTACGTGCTGGACCACCTTTCCGATCCGCGGCGTGGTGAGCTTGCCGGACTCCGGGTACACGGGGATGGGCATGAGCTCACCGGAGTCCGAGGTGGCACGGGACACCGATTCGGGGGTGTCCACGAGGGCGTAGTCCGCGCCCGCCATCGACAGGTTCCCCCGGTAGAACTCCGGTTTCCCCGTGAACAGGGCGAGCGCCCCCACGGGGAGGTCCTTCTGGGCGGAGTACGCGTTGAAGAACGTGATCTTCAGGTAGGCACCGGAGTCGTCCGAGACCGTGACGTCCGTGAGACTGCGCCGAGGATCACTGCGCATGCGCCGGGTGCTTGTGCTCTCGACGCGTGCGACGAACGAGGTCCGCTCCCCCGCCACCAGGTCCGTGAGCGCCTGGATCTTCCCCCGGCGGATGTAACGCCGTGGCGCGTGGTCCAGCAGTTGGCCCACCGTGGTGATCCCCAGGTCCTTGGCCAGCAGGGACACCGTGGAGCGCGGGGACTTCCCGGGGACGTAACGGGTCAGGGGCTGGTCCAGCAGGTCCGCGAAGGCGGGCAACCCCTGCGGCGCGGCAGGCGCATCCCCGTCCGGCTGGTGGCTGGTCACCGTGGCTCCGCCGCGAGGGACGTCACTGTCACATTGCGCGCGGTGCCGCGCTGGCGCATGAGGTCCAGCGCGGTGTCCGGGTCCGCGACGTGCACGTGGACGCGCCACGTGTACCCGTTCTCGTTCTCACTGACCGCGCTGACGATCACACTGTCCCCGGCGTCGTCGAGCTCGTGGCGCAGTTCGGCGGCGTCCAAGGCGGAGAGGTCCATGGTGCCCATGACCTCGTACCCATCCGAGGGCTCCTGTTCGCCACTCGTGAGCGGCAGCGCGTGGTCCCGGACGATGTCCTGCACGGGGTCCGCGGCCGAGTCCTCCCCGCTGAGTTCGGTGCGCAGCGCCGCGAGGATGACGAGCATGCCGAGCGCGCCGGAATCCACCGTGCCGCGTTCAGTGAGCACCGGAATCTGGTCTACGGTGTCGATCACGGCCTGCGTGGCGGCCTGCACCATGAGGTCCAGCCACTCGACGAGCTGCTGATTGGACCCTTCCGCGGCGGTGTCCGGGACGGGTACCTCCCCGGCGGCCTGCAGGACGGAGATCATGGTCCCCGGAACGGGCTCGGTGAGTGCGGACCAGCACCGGACCTGGGCTGCCATGAGCGCCGCCTTGAGCTGCGCGGCGGTCAGCCGCACGCAGCCCTCCACCGCCTGGCCCATGGCGGTCAACGCCACCGCGGCCAGTACGCCGGAGTTCCCGCGGGCCTGTTCGAGGGCGGCCTGGCCCGCGTAGACGAGCAGTTCGCCCACGTCCCTGCCCTCGATCAGGTGCGCGGCCTCCGCCGCGAATCCCACCGTGGCGCTGAGGTTCGCACCGGTGTCCGCGTCCGCGACGGGGAAGACGTTGAGATCGTCTAGGACGTCCGCGTGCTCGCGCAGCCGGCGGTGCGCGGCGTCGAGCCAGTTGCGTATCTCGGTGGTAGACGAGCCGACTCTATGGCTCAAAGTGATCCCATCCTTCGACGACATCGCGACCAAACCACTGCCGGGGGCTCCGGCCCGCAATGGTCACGGTGCCGCGCTCGTGGCCCCGCTGCCGTGCTCCGTTCCCTGCTGACGAGCCACCGCCCCGGGGGCCGTCCTCGCGGGGCAAGGGTGCACACGAGCCTATCGCACGGACCCCGGACGGCAGCGGGGAATCCACAGGGAGCACGGCGAGCAGACCGTGGTCCTCACCCCCCGTGAGCACCCACTGCCACGGGTCCACCCCAACGGCCTCCCCCGCGTGGGCGAGCGTGTGCACCGCGGGTTCCAGGGCCTGCGGGTCCAGGTCGATGCTCACGCCGCTCGCTCGTGCGATCCGGCGAACATCGCGCAACAGACCGTCCGAGATGTCGAGCATGGCGATCGCCCCTGCCCGAGCGAGTTCCGCCCCCACGGAAACGGGCGGGGCCGGTCGCAGTTGGGCGCGGTGCAGCGCGGTCCGTTCGGGCTCGGGGACGCCGTCCCAGCGCCCTGGCACGGGGGTCTGCAGGGCGTCCAGTCCGGCCGCCGCGCGGCCGAGCACGCCCACGTGCACGAGAGTCCCGCCCCGTCCGGCCCCACTGCGCAGTACGGGCTCACCCTCGAGCCTGCCCAGGACCGTGGCCGTGACGGACAGTTCCCGCCCCCACCCGAGGTCCCCGCCCACGAGCGCACACTCCGCCGCGCCCAGTTCACCGAAGGCCCGCGAGAGTCCCGCCGCGAACTCGGAAACCCATGCGACCTGGGTGTCCCCCGGCATGGTGAGGGACACGACCATGGCCGTGGGCACGGCCCCCATGGCGGCGATGTCCGCGAGGTTCTGCGCGGCGCACTTGTGCCCCACGTCCGCGCCGGTGGTGCGGTAACCGCACGGCCACACGATCGCGAAGTCCTGGTCCACGGTCAGCGTGTCCGTGGTGACCATCACCCGCTCGCCGGGGGCCGCGATCACGGCGCAGTCGTCCCCGGGTCCCACCAGGACGTGCGGTCCGTCCGTGGTGGCGCCCGGGAGGAACGCGTCCAGCAGCTCGGTCTCGCTGAGCTGGGACACGGTGGTCCCGGGCGGGGCGGCGGGCTCGTGCGTCATGTCCCTTACACTAGCGAGCCATTCCGACGGGCACAGTCACCGAACTCCCGGGTGCAGCACCTATCCTGGGTGCCATGATTCCCCCGGCCCCGCAGCACCCGTCCACGCCCACGTCCGCCGCGCAGGCCCCCGGGACTCGGCCGCGGCTGCGCGGCGTCGTACGAGGCGCAGGGCACGCCGCCGCCACGGGGCGCGGGAGGGCGCGACCGACGTCGTCGTCCCGCCGCCGCGTGGTCGGCGCGGCTGTCGTAGGTGCGCTCGTGCTCACCGGGTGCGGTTCGACCGTAACCGTGGACGGCGCCCCGGACAACGCCAACCCCGACTGCGCGTCCGTGATGCTCGCGATGCCCGAGTCGGTGAGCGGGATGGATCAGCGGGAGACCTCGAGCCAGGGCACCACGGCCTACGGGGACCCGTCGGCCATGATCGTGCGCTGCGGCGCGGAGGAACCGGGACCCACCACGGACCCGTGCACGAACGTCAACGGCGTGGACTGGCTGATCTCCGAGGTGCCGGATCAGAAGGACCAGTGGCGCGCGGTGACCTACGGCCGTTCCCCCGCGGTGGAGGTGCTCTTCGACAGCAGCCGCGTGCCGTCCTCGACCGCACTCGTGGACACGGGATCCGCCATGCAGAACATCGAGCAGACCCGGCAGTGCCTGTCCGTCAAGGACACCCTGGAGCAGCAGGGCCGCCCCTAGAAGGCGGCCTCACTCGACCGTGACCTCCACCCGGGCCCACGAGTTGTTCACGTAACCCTTGGGGTTCCACAGCGCTCGCGGTGACTCCGGCTGGCACGCGCCGGTGCTGTCCCACGCGCGGGCCATCAGGACATGGGACCCGGCCCCGGTCACCGGGACAAGTGCCTCCCAGTGCTGCCACGCCCACGGGGAGGCCGCCACATCCAGCTCGGCCTGGTGCCACGTGCGCCCGTCGTCCCCGGAGACGTCCACGCGCGCCACCGTGCGATCGTCCCCCGCGTACGCGTACCCGGTGACGCGCACCGGACCGCCCGGAACGTGCTCATGCTCCTCCGGGCTCAGGATGTCGCAGTTCAACGCGACGGATCCCAGACTGATGCCGTCCCCCGGCCCGGCGTGATCCGGGTCCGCCTCGGGCGGCAGGACGCGATAGGCCGTGGCCTGGAAGTAGTTCTCGGACGGGTCCGCGCGCACCGTGATCCCGCGCAACCACTTGACGCTGCGCGCCCCCACGTACCCGGGGACGACGACGCGCACGGGCGCCCCGTGCACCACGGGCAGGGGTTCGCCGTTCATCGCCCACGCGAGCAGCACCTCGGACGACAACGCCTTGGCGAGCGGGATCGACCCGCCGTAGGCCTGCGGGGGATCCGCGAGGTCGGAGACGTCCGAGGCCGTGAACTCCACGTGCCGGGCGCCGTTCGCGACACCGACCGACCGCAGGACGTCGCACAATCGAGCCCCGGTCCACGGCGCGGTGGAGGTGGCCCCGGGTCCCCACGGGTCCTCCCCCGGGATGTCACGCACGGGCAGGAAACCGGCACGGCGATTGCCCGCGCACTGCATCGTGGCCGTGAGCGTGTGGTGCGTGAACTCCTCCCGCAACCGTTCCGGCGTGAAGCTCGCGGGCTCGTCGACGAGCCCGTCGACCGTGACCGCCCAGTCCCCGGGGTCGTTCTCGGGCACCGGGCCGTGATTGCGCACGTAGAAGGAATCGGGGGTCGTGATCGGATCGTGGAGTCCCGACCGGGGTGGTTCCGCGTTGTACGGGTCGGTCTCGTGGACGATCATGTCATCGCGTTTGTGCCACACGGGGTGCCCCTTCCGACCCCGGCGTTCACGCGACCCTCACGCGGCGTGCGTGGGCGGATTCAGCGCAGCCCCACGGGCCGTTCGAGCGCCAGGGTGATCAACTCGTCGATCAGTGCACTGTACTGCAGCCCGCTCGCGTCCCACATGCGCGGGTACATGGAGATGGGGGTGAACCCGGGCATGGTGTTGATCTCGTTGATGATCACGCGGTGATCGGGCGTCACGAAGAAGTCGCAGCGTGCGAGCCCCTCACCGTCCACGGCGTGGAACGCGCGCACCGCCTCGCGGCGCAGCGTGTCGATCACGTCCTCCGGGAGCTTCGCGGGGCACGAAAGTGCAGCGCCGTCGTCCTCAAGGTACTTGGCCTCGAAGTCGTAGAACGCGTGACCCTGCACCTCGATCTCCCCGGGCAGGGACGCGCGGGCATCGTCGGTGCCGTGGCCACCCAGGACGGCGCACTCGATCTCACGGCCGTCGATGCCCGCCTCGATCACGAGCTTGCGGTCGTGTTCGCGCGCGGTCTCGATGGCCGCGTCCAGTCCGGAGGGGTCGTCCACCCGGGTGATCCCGAAGGACGACCCGGCGCGCGCGGGCTTGACGAAGACCGGGAAGCCCAGCTCGGCGACGGCGCGGTGCACGCCCTGCGGGTCGGTGCGCCACGTGCGGTCGTGGACCACGGTGTACGGACCCACCTCGAGTCCGGCGGCCTGGAACGCGAGCTTCATGAAGTGCTTGTCCATCCCGATCGCCGAGGCCGCCACGCCGCACCCCACGTACGGCAGGTCCGCGAGCTCGAGCAGCCCCTGCAGGGTCCCGTCCTCACCGAACGGACCGTGCAGCAACGGGAAGACGATGTCCACGTGGCGGCCGCGGGTCAGGGCGGCACCGTGCTCGTCCGAATCGTGGATCAGCAGCCGGCTGTCCCCCGTCTGCAGGGGCAGGCTCACTCGTCGCCGCCCCACGGGCAGCTGCGCCATGGGCTGCTCGTCGAGCAGCGCCTCGAGTTCCTCCTGGGAGTACAGGAACCATGCGCCGTCCGTGGAGATCCCCACACTCACCACGTCCCATGTGTCACGGTCGATGGCCCGCAGTACCGAGCGCGCCGTGATGAGGGAGACGGAATGTTCCGACGAGCGCCCGCCGAACACGACCGCGACACACGGCTTACTGCCCGCGGCGGTGGACTCGGGGTTCTCGTGGGTGGTGCTCATGCGCTGTTCCCTTCGGATTTCAGATCGCGGCCCAACAGCCTGGGCGCCAGTTCGTGGACCGGAACGTCGTTGCGCAGTACGCTCACCACGGCCTCCGTGATGGGCATGTCCACGCCGTGGCGGCGCGCGAGGGCGAGGACCGCGGGGGCGGACTTGATCCCCTCCGCGGTCTGGGTCATGGCGTCCTGCACCTGCTCGAGGCTCAGTCCGGCCCCCAGGAGCCTACCGGCCGTGTGGTTGCGGGACAGGGAGGACGAGCACGTGGCCACGAGGTCGCCCATCCCGGACAACCCCGACAAGGTGGTCAGGTCGCCGCCCAGCGCCAGGGCCAGCCGTGTGGTCTCGGCCAGGCCGCGCGTCATGACCGAGGCCTTGGAGTTGTCCCCGTAGCCGCGGCCGTCGCAGATCCCCACGCACAGGGCGATCACGTTCTTCACGAGACCGCCGATCTCGGTGCCGATCACGTCCGTGTTCGTGTAGGGCCGGAAATAGGGTGCGGCACAGCAGCGCGCAACCCACGCGGCGGTGTCGTGATCGGTGGCCGCGACCACGGACGCCGTGGGTTCCTCCCGCGCGATCTCCATGGCCAGGTTGGGCCCCGAGAGCACGCACGTGCGCCGGGCCCACTCCTCCGCGGTGCGCTGCGTGTGTTCGGCGAGCACCTGAGCGACCACCTGGGTCATCCGCAGCCCGGTCCCGGATTCGAGTCCCTTGGCCAGGGACAGGATCACGGCCTCCGGTTCCACGTACGACGCCGCCGCGCCCAGTTGCGCGCGCAGCGATTGGGCGGGGATCGCGGCGACCACGAGGTCCGCTCCCGCGAGCGCCGAGCGCAGGTCGCTCGAGTACTCGAGGGTTTCCGGTAGCTCAATCTCCGGGACGTAGCGGTCGTTGCGGTGCTCGCGGGCGATCCGCTGCATCGACTCGGGATCGCGGCCCCACAGACACACGGTGCGCTGGGCGCCGGCATCCGCGGCGGCGTCCGCGAGGACCTTGGCGAACGTGGTGCCCCACGAACCCGCTCCCAGCACGGTGACCTTGCGGGGACCGTTCGGATCCGGCGTCACGGGGCCACCTTCCCGGCTCGCGGGTCGAAGAGCTCGCGCGGTGCTTCTTCTTGCCGCAACTCACCCAGTAGATCGGTGATCGCACCCATGATGGATTCGGTGGCCTTCGTGAGCTCGTCGGAGGACGGATGACCAGGGCGCTGGAGACCGCCGGGGACGAGGTCCTCCGGGTGCATCGGCTCTCCCACGAGCACGTCCACGCGCTTACGGGGCCACAGGCTCACCGTGCGGTGACCGCTGGGGTCCCGGTACAGGATCTCCTGGTCCCCCCAGTGCGCCATGGGCACCACCGGGACGCCGGCCTTGAGCGCGAGACGAGCGGCTCCCGTGCGCCCGCGCATGGGCCACATCTCGGTGTCCAGCGTGATGGTGCCCTCCGGATACACGATTACGGCGCCGCCGCTGTCGAGTTCGGCCAGGGCGGCCACCAGGGAGTCCTTGGCGCGCGAGGTTCCGCGGTACACGGGGACCTGCCCGATCTTCGCGATGATGGTGCCCACCACCGGGACCCGGAACAACGACTCCTTAGCCAGGAACCGCGGCATGATCCCGGACGCGTACACCGGGTAGGCCACGGTGATCGGATCGAGCTCCGTGAGGTGGTTGGCCACCACCACGAAACCGCCGGAGTCCGGGAAGTTCTCCCGGCCACGCCAGTGGGATCTGGCGAACAGTCGGTAGACGGGGATCACCATCCCCGCGAGGACGCGGAACGTTGAACGCTGCGAGGTCCTACTCATCCGGGCTGTCACTCCTTGCTGGACGGATTGCAGTTCCCTCGATCGGGTGAGCCGTGCGGTGCGGGCGGGGGCTCACCGCTCGTCGACGGTGAAGTTCGCGCCCAGCCCACCCAGTTTGTCGGTGAAGTGCTCGTAGCCGCGCTTGATCAGTTCCACACCGGTCACGTGCGAGACGCCCTCCGCGGACAGCGCCGCGATCAGGTGGGAGAATCCGCCGCGCAGGTCCGGGATGTGGATGTCGGTGGTGTGCAACGGCGTGGGGCCGGAGATCACGGCGGAGTGCAGGAAGTTGCGCTGCCCGAAGCGGCACGGCACCGAGCCCAGGCACTCGCGGTGCAACTGGATCACGGCGCCCATGCGGTTGAGCGCGCGCGTGAAGCCGAAACGGTTCTCGTACACGGTCTCGTGCACGATCGACACGCCCTTGGCCTGGGTCAACACGACCACGAGCGGTTGCTGCCAGTCGGTCATGAATCCGGGGTGCACGTCCGTCTCCACGATCAGAGGGTTGAGGTCCTCGCCCGGGTGGTAGAAGCGGATGCCGTCCTCGCGGATGTCCAGCCCACCGCCCACCTTGCGGAAGGTGTTGAGGAAGGTCATCATGTCCGCCTGCTTGGCGCCGGCCACGAAGATGTCACCACCGGTGGCCAGTGCCGCGGAACCCCACGACGCCGCTTCCATGCGGTCGGGCAGCGCGCTGTGCACGTACCCCGTGAGTTCAGGAACGCCCTCGATGCGGATCACACGGTCCGTCTGCACGGTGATGAGCGCGCCCATCTTCTGCAGGATCGCGATCAGGTCCATGATCTCGGGCTCGGTCGCGGCACCGCGCAGCTCGGTATGGCCCTCGGCACGCGTGGCGGAGAGCAGCACCTGTTCCGTGGCCCCCACGGACGGGTACGGCAAGTCGATCTTGGCGCCCTGCAACCCGTGCGGTGCACTCATCCGGATCCCCGAATCGAGCTTCTCCACCTTGGCGCCGAAATTGCGCAGCACCTCGAGGTGGTAGTTGATGGGTCGGTCACCGATCCGGCACCCGCCCAGGTCCGGGATGAACGCCTCTCCCAGGGCGTGCAACAGCGGGCCGCACAGCAGAATCGGGATCCGCGAGTCGCCGGCGTGGGCGTCGATGTCCGCATGGCGGGCACGAGTCACGTTGGTGGGGTCGAGCGTCAACTCACCCCGCGCGTCCTCGCGCGTGACCTCCACACCGTGCAGGCTCAGCAGGTCCGTGACGACCTTGACGTCCTTGATCTCCGGCACGTTGCCCAGCGTGGAAGGAGTGGAGCCGAGCAGCGCGGCCACCATGGCCTTGGGAACCAGGTTCTTGGCGCCGCGTACCGTCACCTGACCCGACAGCGGAACGCCGCCGGTGATGCGCAAAGAAGTCATGACCTACCGATCTGCGGGAAGGGATCTCCCGGGCGCGGAACACGCACGGGACCTCGACATTCTACCGGCTCGAACCGCTGATCGGTCCAGCCGCCACTCAGGTTCGGGCGGGCAGCGTGGTGGGCTTGAACGCGGGGCGGGTGCGCTCGTACGCATCGATGTCCGCCTCATGCTGCAGGGTCAACCCGATGTCGTCGAGACCCTCCATGAGCCGCCAGCGGGTGTAGTCGTCGATCTGGAAGGGCACCGTCACGGGCCCGCACGTGACGGTGCGCGACTCCAGGTCCACCTGGATCTCCACGCCGGGCTGCTCCTCCATGAGCTTCCACAGCAGCTCTACGTCCGACTGGTCCACCTGCGCCGCAAGCAATCCCTGTTTGCCCGAGTTGCCGCGGAAGATGTCCGCGAAACGGGAGGAGATCACGGCCTTGAACCCGTAGTCGCGCAGCGCCCACACGGCGTGCTCGCGCGACGACCCCGTACCGAAGTCCGCGCCGGCCACGAGCACGGAAGCGTTGCGGTACTCGGGCTGGTTGAGCACGAACTCGGGGTTCTTGCGCCACCCGGCGAACAGGGCGTCGTCGAAACCGGTCTTGGTGATGCGCTTGAGGTAGACGGCGGGGATGATCTGGTCGGTGTCCACGTTCGACTGCTTGAGCGGGGCACCCACGCCCCGGTGGGTGGTGAACTTCTCCATGGCTGTGTCCTTTTCTGGTGGTGTACGTCGCGGCGGGTTGCGGGGCTCAGGCCACCGGCTCGAGGTCCGACGGCGCGCTGAGGGTCCCCCGCACGGCCGTGGCCGCCGCGACCACCGGCGACACCAGGTGGGTGCGCCCGCCCTTGCCCTGGCGCCCCTCGAAGTTGCGGTTGGACGTGGAGGCGCAGCGCTCCCCCGGCGCCAACTGGTCCGGATTCATCCCGAGGCACATGGAGCATCCCGCGAAGCGCCAGTCCGCGCCGAAGTCCGTGAACACTTTGTCCAGCCCCTCAGCCTCGGCCTGCAAGCGCACCTTGGCGGAACCGGGGACAACCATGACCCGCACGTTCTCGGCCTTGCTGCGGCCCTTGACGATCGCCGCGGCGGCCCGCAGGTCCTCGATGCGGGAGTTGGTGCACGAGCCCAGGAACACGGTGTCCACGGGGATCTGCTTCATGGGTGTTCCGGCTTCCAGGCCCATGTACTCGAGGGCGCGCCGCGCGGCGTCCTTGGCGTTGTCGTCCCCGGCGTCCTCCGGATCCGGGACCGCCTGGGACAGCGGCACGCCCTGACCCGGGTTGGTGCCCCACGTGACGAACGGCTCCAGTTCATCCGCGTTGATGAACACTTCGCGGTCGAACGTGGCGCCCTCGTCCGTGCGCAGGGTCTTCCAGTACTCCACGGCGGCGTCCCAGTCCTCACCCTGTGGCGCGTGCGGGCGGCCCTCGACGTAGTCGAACGTGGTCCGGTCCGGCGCGATCATCCCCGCCCGCGCACCCGCCTCGATCGACATGTTGCAGATCGTCATGCGCGCTTCCATGGACAGGGAGCGGATCGCGGACCCGCGGTACTCGAGCACGTGACCCTGCCCGCCGCCCGTGCCGATCTTGGCGATCACGGCCAGGATGATGTCCTTGGAACTGACCCCCGGCTTGAGCGTGCCCTCCACATTGATGGCCATGGTCTTGAACGGTGCGAGCGAGAGGGTCTGGGTGGCCATGACGTGCTCCACCTCGGACGTGCCGATCCCGAACGCGAGCGCCCCGAAGGCTCCATGCGTGGATGTGTGGGAGTCACCGCACACCACGGTCATCCCCGGCTGGGTCAGCCCCAGCTGCGGACCCACCACGTGCACGATCCCCTGTTCGGCGTCCCCCAGGGAGTGCAGCCGCACACCGAATTCCTCGCAGTTGCGGCGCAGCGTCTCGATCTGCTTGCGGGAGGTCTCGTCCGCGATGGTCGAGAAGATGTTTTCGGTGGGCGTGTTGTGATCCTCGGTCGCGATTGTCAGATCGGTGCGCCGAAGTCCGCGTCCGGCCAGCCGCAGGCCTTCGAAGGCCTGGGGGCTCGTGACCTCGTGGAGCAGGTGGAGGTCGATGTAGATCAGGTCGGGGCGTCCGGCCTCACCCTGGCGCACCAGGTGGTCGTTCCACACCTTCTCCGCCAGCGTCCGCGGCGCGGTGGTCTGTGTGCTCGTCATCTCGTCACTCCTGCTCGTGTCCTGGCGTGCGGTGGGCGACGCCGCGTGGGCGGCGTTCGCGCGTCCCGCACGTGACCGTTGCCATCATGGTCATTGCTCGCGGCGAGTAGTTCCACTCCTCGGACTTGCTTCTCGCATTGTGAGACGGCAATATCAAGGCATGGACACGACGCACGCGATGGATCCTTCCGGAGCCCCCCTGGGCTCTCCCCTGGGCGGCCGAGGGACGGGCTCGGGCATGCCCGAGGAGTCCTCGTTCTCCCCCTCCGGCGTGGGGGTCATCGACAAGGCCTCCCTCATCCTGGACGCCCTTGAGGCCGGCGCGGCCTCCCTCGCGGATCTCGTGGAGACCACGGGGCTCGCGCGACCCACCGCCCACCGGCTCGCAGTGGCGCTCGCCCATCACCGGTTCGTGGGCCGGGACGTGCACGGGCGCTTCGTCCTCGGGTCCCGCCTCGTGGAGCTCGCCTCGGCCGCGGGTGAGGACCGGCTGATCTCTGCCGCGGCCCCCGTGCTCCTGCAGTTGCGGGACAGTACCGGTGAGTCCTCCCAGGTGTTCCGCCGCCAGGGCGAGTGGCGCGTGTGCGTGGCCTCGGCCGAACGGCCCATCGGCTTGCGCGACACGATCCCCGTGGGCACCCAGTTGTCCATGAAGGCGGGCTCCGCCGCGCAGGTGCTCGTGGCGTGGGAGGACCACGCGCGCCTGATCGAGGGGCTGCATCACGCGCGGTTCTCCGCCACGACCCTCGCCGGGGTACGACGCCGCGGCTGGGCCCAGTCGATCGGCGAACGCGAACCGGGGATCGCCTCGGTCTCCGCGCCCGTGCGTGGACCCTCGGGCAGGGTGATCGCCGCGGTGTCCATCTCGGGACCCATCGAACGCCTGTCCAAGCAGCCCGGTCGGAAGCACGCGGACATCGTGGTCCAGGCGGCCCGGCACCTCTCGGAGGCCGTGCGCGTCAGCGCCGCGTGAGCCCGTGGGCGCAACCCGGGCCGGGCGCATCCGCAAGGGTGAGCCCCGAGCACGCCGTGCAGGTCAGCGCCGCGTGAGCGCCGCCCGTGCCACGGCCCCGGTGAACTCGCGGTGCGCCTCGAGTTCGTGTTCCACCGGGGCCTGGACCGTCTCCTCGGCGGTCGTGCGGACGGAACGCTGCAAGCGACGTCGTACCCGCGAGGCCCGGACACGGGACGCGAGCGACGCGATCACCGCGCCCGTGAGCGCGAGGAAGAGCGCGAGCACGACCCCCGCGAGCACCATGAGCGTGGGCACGGGTAGTGGGAAGCCCTCGACCGTGGGTGGCGGGGGCAGGGGGATCTGGAAGTACTCGGCCAGGAACAGACCCAGCAACCACAACAGACCGAGCACCGTGACGAGCATGGCGAGCCACTGCAGGACGTCGAAGACGATCCACCACCAGGACGCCCCGCGCGCGGAGAACTTGGTGCGTGCGACGGCTTGGTCCAGCGCGTCCGGCAACCGCTGTTCGTTGCTGCGGGCGGCGCCACGGATGCTGCGCCGCCACGGCTCCCCAGCGCCCTGGGAGACGTCGTCCGCGAAACCGCGCACGGCGGAGTCCGCGGCGGCCTTCTGGGACGCGTTCATGGGCGGCAGGGACGTGCGGTGCACCCCGGGGTCCGAGTGCTTGTCATGGCTCTCGATGTGCAGGCGCTTGAGCGGGTCCTTGCGCAGGCGGGCGAGCCAGCGCGTGGCGATCCACCCGGTGTGCCGCCCCGCGCGCAACCGGTACGAACGGGCCGCGGCGTCCGCGACCAGGTCGATGCCGGCGGCACGCGCGAGCCCGGCGGTGAGCCGTTCACTCGCGTCCTTGGTGATCCCGCGCGGATCGCCCTCCCCCGCGGCGCGCGCGAGTTCCCCGGCGCTGTGAATGACGTCCGCCTCGAGCCGCTGCCCGGCGGCGGCGCGTTGGGCGGCCACGGCGTGGATCCGGTCCCGCAGCTGCGGGACACCCTGACCCGTGAGAGCGGAGACGGCCACGGGCGCGCTCGGCCCGGTCGCGGGGAGGCCGTCCTGCGCCACGAGTTCCGTGAGCGATGCGAGCACCGAGGGGACGTCCCGCTCATCGAGCCGGTCCGCCTGGTTGAGCACGACCATGGTCACGGCGCCGTGGCGCGCGAGAGGCTGCACGAAGTCCTGGTGCAACACCGCGTCCGCGTACTTCTGGGGGTCCACGACCCACACGACCACGTCCACGAGACCGACCATGCGCTGGACGATCTGCCGGTGTTCCCGCGTCACGGAGTCGAAGTCCGGCAGGTCCAGCAGCACGAGCCCACCGCTCGTGGTGCTCGCCTTGCGCCCGCGCCCGGTGGACGTGCTCAGCGCGGGACCCACGACCCTGCGGTCAGCGACGTCGAGCCAGTCGAGCAGCGGCTGGCTGCCCTCATCCCCCCAGATCGCGGCGAGCGGTGCGGAGGTCGTGGGTCGGCGCGCCGCACTACGGGCGAGGTCCCGACCGACCACGGCGTTGAACAGGGAGGACTTGCCGGAGCCCGTGGCGCCGAAGAAGCCCACCACGGTGTGGTCCGCAGACAGCGCCCGGCGCTGCGCGGCGCGCTCGAGGGTCTCCCGCGCACCCCGGATCACCTCGGCGTCCAGGCGACCCTCCGCGATCTCCACGGCCTGCGCGAGTCCGGAGATCCGATCGGACAGGGACACGTCCTGGTCCCGGGAACGCGGGTTCACAGGGCCTCACTCTCTGCGCGCACGCGGGCGGCCGCTGCGTGCAGTTGCTCGGCCGAGGGGTGCTCCCCGAGTTCGTCGATCGTGTCCAGGAACTGCTTGGCCCGACCGGCCAGCATCGTCCGGATCCGGGTCTCCAGGTTCTTGCGCGCCTGGTCGCTCATCCGGCGCACGGCGTCCTCACCGAAGACCGCCTCGAGCAGTTTGGTCCCCACGACACCCGAACCGCCCGCGATCCCGACCTCCAGGCCGGTCAGCCCGCCCGTGGTCGAGAACACGGCGATCATGAGGATCACGGCGAGCGCGTTCACGCCCAGCGACATTGCGCGGGCCCGCGTGCGCTTGCCCGCGCCTTCCTGCTGGATCATGAGCATGACGTCCGACTGCCACGACCGGATGCTCTCCGCGACCTGGTCGGGGAAGTCCGGCGGCAGGGCGGCCGCATCCCGGCCCGCGAGCAACACCTGTCCGGCGGGCTCGTCACGCCAGCGCCGCTCGGCGGATTCCGCGGCACGGGCCGTGTTCTCCACGATCACGGCCTGCAGACCCGATTCGATGGCTTCCTCCACGCGCACCTCGGGTGCGGGTTGGCCCTTGAAGAACGCGGTCACCCGGTCCCGGAGCCGCCCGATTCCCGCCTCGAGGCTGCGGAAGAACTCGCCGGTTCCCACGAAGTCCTGCCAGCGTGCGAGCACCTCACCGCGCAACAGGGTCCCGTCCCGAGTGGAGTCGATGATCGCGCGCAGCGCCTCGTCGAAGGACGTGGTCACCTCGCGGCGCAGGTGCTCCTCCGTGTGCTGCTGGCCCGCCACGGCCTCCGCGGTGCGGTCGGTCGTGTCCGCGAGTTCCCGCACCGCTCCCCCGAGGGTGCGCGCGGCGATCTCCGAGCGGGCCTGCGCGTCCGCGCCGAGCGTCTCGAGCCACTCACGCAGCGGTTCCACGGCGGCCGGGGGCAGCATGCGCAGCTCGTTGAGCGGGGACTCCTCGACCACGAAGATCGGGGCGCCACCCAGTCCCTCCTCGTTGAGCATCCGCCGCAGGTCCTCCTCGATCTCCGCGGCCGACGACGCCTGCACCCGGTCCAGCACCACGGCCACCGTGATGTCGCGCCCCGCAGCGTTGCGCAGCAGCTGCCACGGCACGGCGTCCGCGTAGCGATTGGCGGTCGTGACGAACAGCCACAGGTCCGCGGCGGAGAGCAACTGGGCGGCCAGGGCCCGGTTATTGTCCGAGACGGAATCTACGTCCGGGGCGTCCAGGATCGCGAGGCCCTTGGGGATGTTCTGGTCCGCGAGCAACACGAGGGACCCAATGTCCTCCACGGCCGTCCCACCGTCGTCGGGCGCCGGCGCGGGGCGAGAGGGATCCACGAGGGTCCCCTGGACCCGGGCCAGGTGCGGCAGCACACGCTGAGTGGTGAACGCCCCCGCGTCGCTCGGGTGATGGATCAGCAGGGGTCTGCGCGTGGTGGGGCGAATGGCCCCGGAGCGTGTGACCGGGTGGCCCACGAGGGCGTTGACCAGGGTCGATTTTCCCGCGCCCGTGGAACCGCCCACCACGGCCAGCAGCGGGGCGTCCAACGAACGGACACGCGGCAGGACGTAGTCGTCCAACTGGGCCACGGCACGCGCCGCGTTCTCGCGCTGTTGCGCCGCGCTCGCCGTGGCGAGCGGCAGGGTCGTGGAGCGCAAGAGCTCACGCGTGGTCTCGAGGGACTCGATGAGCGGCACGGCCGGTGCGTTCTCGGTGTTCACACGATCATTGTGCCAGCCGTCACGCGGGCGTCGCGGCAGCGCGCCGGGAACGGACGGGAGCAGTGGGTGGCAGACATGCGAAGAGCCCCGGTTTCCGCGGAAACCGGGGCTCTTCCGTAGTGACCCCAGCGGGATTCGAACCCGCGTTACCGCCGTGAGAGGGCGGCGTACTAGGCCGCTATACGATGGGGCCGTGTACTTTCCGTGGACCGCTGTCGGAAACTCGTTCCTGTGCGGTCCCGCGTTGACGCACCAAACAGTAACATCTTCGCGGTAATGCTCCAATTCGGGAAAACCCACCGTGGAACAGCGGTGCTCGGTCCGTTCGAACCGTGGTCCGTCCGATGCCAGAAAGCGCTGGGATACCAGGACTCGAACCTAGAATGACGGTACCAGAAACCGTTGTGTTGCCAATTACACCATATCCCAAAGGTCTCGCTGCCCGCCCGGTCCGCACCGGATCGGCCGCGCAACGAGCAATAACTATACCCGGGGAACCCGCCGCTGCCAAACCGGTCCGCAGGGTGGGGGTCGCCTCCCGGGTGACACCCACCCGTCGCGGACGGATCGGGTCAGGACGCGGCGAGCTGCTCGCGCAGCGCGCGAATGCGCTTGAGTGACGATTCTTTCCCCAGGATTTCGAGGGATTCGAACAGGGGCGGGGAGATCCGCTGGCCGGACACTGCCGTGCGGACCGGGCCGAACGCCAGGCGCGGCTTGATCCCCAGCCCATCCACGATTGCCTCGCGCAGGGCGATCTCAATCTTCTCGGCCGAGAACTCCTCCAGCGACTCGAGAGCCGTGAGAGCGGCGTCGAGCACCTGGGGTGCGCTGTCCTTGAGCTGCTTGGCGGCGTCTGGGGCGATCTCGATCTGCTCGTCCGGCAGGAAGAGGAAGCCCAGCAGGCCGGGGGTCTCACCGAGCAGGTTCATGCGCTCCTGCACGAGCGGGGCGGCCCGATCCAGGACGTCGTTCTCCTTCTCGGTCAGGGTCTCCCCCACGAGGCCGGCGGAGCGCAGGTACGGGATCAGCCGGTCCCGGAAGTCCCGGGGGTCCAGCATGCGCACGTGCGTGCCGTTGATCGCCGTGGCTTTCTTGAGGTCGAAGCGCGCAGGGTTGGCCAGGACGTCGTGGATGTCGAAGTTCGCCACGAGTTGGTCCACGGTGAAGATGTCCTCGTCCGCGGACAGCGACCATCCGAGCAGGGCCAGGTAGTTCAGCAAACCCTCGGGGATGAACCCGTTGTCGCGGTGGTGGAAGAGGTTAGACTCCGGGTCCCGCTTGGAGAGTTTCTTGTTGCCCTCCCCCATGACGTAGGGCAGGTGCCCGAACTCGGGGATGAACTCGGCGACCCCGATGCCCATGAGGGCGCGGTACAGCGCGATCTGCCGGGGCGTGGAGGACAGCAGGTCCTCGCCGCGCAGTACGTGGGTGATCCCCATGAGGGCGTCGTCCACGGGGTTCACGAGTGTGTAGAGCGGCTGGCCGTTCGCGCGGGCCACCACGAAGTCCGGGACCGAGCCCGCCTTGAAAGTGATCTCACCGCGCACGAGGTCGGTGAACGTGATGTCCTCGTCCGGCATGCGCAGGCGTAGCACGGGCTTGCGGCCCTCGGCCCGGAACGCATCCTTCTGCTCCTCTGTGAGGTCGCGATCGAAGTTGTCGTACCCGCGCTTGGGGTCCTCACCCTTGGCACGGTGACGCTGCTCGACCTCCTCGGGCGTGGAGAAGTCCTCGTAGACGTAGCCGCCGGCCACGAGCCGGGTCAGGACGTCCTGGTAGATCTCGCCGCGCTGGGACTGCCGGTAGGGCTCGTGGGGTCCGCCCACGTTAACGCCCTCGTCCCACGTGATGCCCAGCCAGCCCAGGGCGTCCAGGATCTGCTGGAAGCTCTCCTCGGAATCGCGGGCGGCGTCCGTGTCCTCGATCCGGAACACCAGCGTGCCGCCCGTGTGGCGGGCCCACGCCCAGTTGAACAGGGCCGTGCGGATCAGACCCACGTGCGGGGTGCCCGTGGGGGACGGGCAGAAGCGCACGCGCACGGGTGCGTCGGCGGGAACGGTGGGGTGCAAAGTCGCTGCGTCGTCAGTCATGATGCGTTTATTCTACGGGGAGGAGTCATCCCCGCGGCGGGTACGGGGACTGCCCGCGCGGGCGTCGGCGAGCGCTGCCGCACCAACCCGGCCGGCTCCGACGACGGCGCACCCTGGGGGGGGGTTGGGCTGGCGGTGAGCCGGGTCAGCGCCGCAGCACCGTGGTGAGCTCGCCGATCCCCTCGACCTGCACGGAGAGCTGATCGCCCTCGTCCACGATCCCGACCCCCGCGGGGGTCCCCGTGAGGATGACGTCACCGGGCAACAGCGTGAAGGCCTCGGACGCGTAGGAGACGAGCGTGGCCACGTCGAAGATCATGTCCCGCGTGTTGCCGTCCTGCTTGAGCTGCCCGTTCACGGTGGAGCGCACGGACAGGGCGGAGGTGTCCAGCTCGGTCTCGATCCACGGGCCGATCGGGCACGCGCCGTCGAACCCCTTGGCCCGGGCCCACTGGCCGTCGGTGCGCTGGGCGTCGCGGGCCGTGAGGTCGTTCGCGGCGGTGTAGCCGAACACGACCTCGGGAACGCGTTCCACGGGGACGTCCTTGCACATGCGCCCGATCACCACAGCGAGCTCGGCCTCGTACGAGACCTCCTCGGTCCAGCTGGGCAGGGTCACGGGATCGCCGGGGCCGGACACCGCGGTGTTCGGTTTGAAGAACAGCATGGGAGCGGGCGGCAGCTCGTTGCCGAGCTCCTTCGCGTGCGCTGCGTAATTGCGCCCCACGCACACGATCTTGGAGCGCGGGATCACCGGGGCGAGCAAGCGGGCCTCGGACACGGCCACGGTGCGTTCGAGCTCCTGGATCCCCACGTACAGAGGGTCGCCGGTGAGGTACCGCAGCGTCTCGGCGCCGGGTTCCCCGTGCACCGTGCCGAAGTGGATTTCGTTGTCGTGTGTGAACCGTGCGATGCGCATGCTCACAGGCTACACAGCCGCCCCCGGTGCAACCGAGGTCGGACCGGGGGCGGCTGGTCGAACGGGTGGCACGGACCCCGCCACGCGAAGCGTGCCGAGGGATTCACGCCACGTGGATCACGCCAAGCGGGTCAACCAACCGTGCGTGTCCTCCGCCTTACCGGTCTGGATGTCCAGCAACTGCTTGCGGATGGACATGGTCACCTCGCCGGGAGCCGTGTCCTCCGGGCCGATGGTCTCGTCGTGGCTCACGAGCCGCCGCACGGGTGCGATCACCGCGGCCGTGCCGCACGCGAAGACCTCCGTGAGGTGACCCGAGTTCACGCCCTCGCGCCACTCGTCCAGGGTGAAGGCGCGTTCCTCGACCTGCAGCCCGCGCTCCTTGGCCAGCTGGATCACGGAGTCGCGCGTGATCCCCTCGAGGATGGTCCCGGTCAGTTCGGGGGTCACGAGCCGGCCGTCGTCGAAGACGAAGAACACGTTCATGCCACCGAGTTCCTCGACCGCGTCCCCGCGCTCGTGGTCCAGGAAGAGCACCTGGCTGCACCCGTGCGCGTCCCCCTCCATCTGGGCGATCAACGACGCCGCGTAGTTGCCACCACACTTCGCGGAGCCCGTGCCGCCCTTGCCCGCGCGGGCGTACGTGCGCGAGAGCCAGATGTCCACGGGTTCGACCGTGCCGAAGTAATTGCCCGCCGGGGACGCGATCACGGAGAACAGCGCCTCCCTGGACGGACGCACCCCCAGGAACGGCTCCGTACCGATCATGAACGGACGGATGTAGAGGGACTCGCCCTCCCCGGAAGGAACCCACTTCTCGTCCTGGGCCACGAGCTCGCGGATGGCATCTACAAACGTCTCCTCGGGCAGCGTGGGCAGGGCCAGCCGCTGCGCCGAGCGATTCAGCCGCGCGGCGTTGACCTCGGGGCGGAAACTCCACACGGATCCGTCCGCGTGCCGGTAGGCCTTGAGTCCCTCGAAGATCTCCTGGCCGTAGTGCAGCACGGCGGTGGACGGGTCCAGGCTCAGCGGGCCGTACGGCTGCAGCCGTGCGTTGTCCCAGCGGCCGGTGTTCGCTTCCACGTCCCCCTGCCAGTCGATGCACACCATGTGGTCCGTGAAGTGTTTGCCGAAACCGGGGTTCCGCAACACGGCTTCGCGCACCTCATCGGTTGCGGGGTGAGGGTTGAGCTGCTTAACGAATTCAGTGCTCACTGGTGTTCTCCTTCGACGGCGTGCTGCCGGGCATCCCTGCTGAGGCGGTGCGCTGGCACGTGATGATGTGCTCCCAGTATCCCGCCCGCGGTGGCCGGGACGCGGACCTTAGGCGCTGCGCGCACCCAACTGCGCCACGACGTCGTCGCCCACCTGCGACGTGCTGCGCTGCGCGGAACCGTTCGCCTCCAGGTCTGCGCGCACGGCGGCGTTGACCTGTTCCGCGAGATCGGGGTGGCCCAGGTGCTCGAGCATCATGGCGCCCGCGAGGATCGCGGCCGTGGGCTGGGCGGTGCCGGTACCGGCGATGTCCGGGGCGGAGCCGTGGACGGGCTCGAACATGGACGGCGCGGTGCGGTCCGCGTTGATATTGCCGCTGGGCGCCAGACCGATACCCCCGGTGACCGCGCCGGCCTGGTCGGTGAGGATGTCCCCGAACAGGTTGTCGGTCACGATCACGTCGAAGCGCGCGGGGTCGGTGGTCATGAAGATCGTGGCGGCGTCGATGTGCATGTAGTTCACGGTGACGTCCGGGTACTGCTCCCCGATCTCGTCCACGGTTCGCTGGTAGAGCCGCCCGGCGTTGACCAGGACGTTGTGCTTGTGGACCAGGGTCAGCCGCTTGCGCGTGCGGCTGTTCGCGAGGTCGAACGCGTAGCGCACCAGGCGGCGGACACCGTGGGCCGTGTTCACGGACACCTCGGTCGCGATCTCGTGCTCGGTGCCCGTGCGCAGCGTGCCACCGTTACCCGCATAGAGCCCCTCGGTGCCCTCGCGCACGACCACGAAGTCGATCTCCCCCGGGTCCGACAGAGGGCTCGTGGCACCGGGGTACAGCACCGCGGGGCGCAGGTTGATGTAGTGGTCGAACCCGAAGCGCAGCTTGAGCAGCAGATCGCGTTCGAGGATCCCGGAGGGGATGCGCTTGTCGTTGGGGGCGGCACCCACGGCACCGAACAGGATCGCGTCGTGGGAACGCAACCGTTCCATGGTGTCCTCGTTGAGCACCTCACCGGTCTCGAGCCAGTGCTCGGCGCCGAGCGGGTAGCTCGTCTTCTCGAGGGTCACCCCCGCGGGGCGGGTCACGGCGTCGAGGACCTTGACGGCCTCGGCCACGACCTCCGGGCCGATACCGTCACCGGGCAGGACGGCGATCGAGTGGCTGCGGGCGGGTGCGGAAGGTGACGTCGGACTCATGGAGGCCAGCTTAGGTGCGCCCGCCGCGGCCTTCCACATGGTGAACCCGGGTTTCATATAGCGAGACGAACAGTGGGCGCGAGATCCGCTGACAGCCGACCGGCCCGCAACGGTCGCTGCGGCGTCGTGCGGACAGGCAACGGCCGGGCCGACCGACGACGACCCGGCCACCGCACCTCGATACCGCAGTACCTCAGTCCTGGAGCGCCTCCGGGGCCTCGTAGCGCGGGAACACGCCGGAGGGCTTGGGCAGTTCGGTCCCCGCGGCGAGCCGCGTCCCCAGGGCCGAGAACTGCCGCGCCTCCCCCTCGGGCTGACCGAGCTGGTCCAGCAGCCTGGCCATGGAATCCGGCATGACCGGCTGTACGAGGATCGCGACGATGCGCAACACCTCCGCCGTCACGTACAGCACGGTGGCCATCCGTTCCGGATCGGTCTTGCGCAGCACCCACGGCTGCTGCGCCGTGAAGTAGCGGTTGGCCGATGCTATGACCCGCCACACGGTCTCCAGACCGCGGTGGAACGCGAGCTCGTCGAACGCCGCGCGGTAGTCCCCCACCGCCGACTCCGCCTGTTCGAGCATTTCGAGGTCCTCGGCAGTGAAGTCCCGCGGTTCCGGCACCGCGCCCCCGAGGTTCTTGGCGATCATCGAGAGGCTGCGCTGGGCCAGGTTGCCGAGGTCGTTGGCAAGATCCGAGTTGATGCGTCCGGCGATCGCGTCGTGCGAGTAGTTGCCGTCCTGGCCGAACGGGACCTCTCGCAATAGGAAGAAGCGCAACTGGTCCAGCCCGTACTCGCCGATCAGGGCGTGGGGATCGATCACGTTGCCCACGGACTTGGACATCTTCTCGCCCTGGTTGAACAGGAACCCGTGCGCGAAGACCTTCCGGGGCAGCTCGAGCCCCGCGGACATCAGGAACGCCGGCCAGTACACGGCATGGAAGCGCGCGATGTCCTTGCCGATCAGGTGCACGTCCGCGGGCCAGAACGCCCGGAACAGCTCGGCGTCCGTGTCCGGGTAGCCCAGACCCGTGAGGTAGTTGGTCAGGGCGTCCACCCACACGTACATCACGTGCTCGGGGTTGCCCGGCACGGGCACGCCCCAGTCGAACGTGGCGCGGGAGATGGACAGGTCCTGCAGTCCGCCGCTCACGAAGGACGCGATCTCGTGCGAGCGCGTCTCGGGCTGAACGAACCCGGTGCGGTAGAGCTCGAGCAAGCGGTCCTGGTACGCGGAGAGCCGGAAGAAGTAGCTCTCCTCCTCGGTCCACGTGAGCTCCGTGCCCGTACCGATCGAGTAGCGCTGACCGTCCGAGCGCACCTCGGTCTCGTCCTCGGCGTAGTAGGCCTCGTCCCGCACGGAGTACCACCCGGCGTACTTGCCCAGGTAGATGTCCCCGTTGGCCTCCATGCGCCGCCACAGCTCCTGCGACGCCGCGTAGTGGTCCTCGTCCGTCGTGCGGATGAAGCGGTCGTAACCGATCTGCAGTTTGTCGTCCATGGCCAGGAAGCGCGCGGAATTGGCGTCCGCGAGGTCACGAGGGCTCACGCCCAGCTTCTCGGCGGTCTGCTGCATCTTCTGGCCGTGCTCGTCCGTCCCCGTCTGGAAGCGGACGTCGAAGCCGTCCAGCCGCTTGAACCGGGCCAGGGTGTCCGCGGCGATCGCCTCGTAGGCATGGCCGATGTGCGGCGCGCCGTTGGGGTAGGAAATGGCCGTGGTCACGTAGAAGGGAGTCTGCTCAGTCACCCCACCACTCTATCGACCCGCGCACCGTGCCCGTCGTCCTTGAAGTGGGTACGACGCCGCGGTGCCCCTCCCGTGGGAGGGGCACCGCGACGTCGTCGTCAGTTATGTCACGCCCTGTCGGCGAGGAGGCAACGGAAGGAGGGATCAGCGAGCGGCGGTGCCCTCGGTGTAGTCCTCGTCCGTCTGCTCCCACGCGAACAGCGAGCGCAGCTGGCGGCCCGTTGTCTCGATGGGGTGCTTCTCCTCCTTGGCGCGCAACTCCTTGAACTCGCTGCCGCCGGCGGCCTGGTCCTTCATGAAGCGGTCCGCGAAGGCGCCCTCCTGGATGTCCTTGAGAACGTCCTGCATGCGCTCCTTGACGGAGGGGTCGATCACGCGCGGGCCGGAGACGTAGTCGCCGTACTCGGCGGTGTCGGAGATGGACCAGCGCTGCTTGGCGATGCCGCCTTCGACCATGAGGTCCACGATGAGCTTGAGCTCGTGCAGCACCTCGAAGTACGCGATCTCCGGCTGGTAGCCGGCCTCGGTCAGCGTCTCGAAGCCGTACTGGACCAGGTGGGACATGCCGCCGCACAGCACGGCCTGCTCACCGAACAGGTCCGACTCGGTCTCCTCGGTGAAGGTGGTCTCGATGACGCCGGCGCGCGTGCCCCCGATGCCCTTGGCGTAGGACAGCGCGAGCTGCAGCGCCTGACCGGACGCGTCCACCTCGACGGCCACGAGGTCCGGGACACCGCGCCCGGCCTCGAACTCGCGGCGCACGGTGTGGCCCGGGCCCTTGGGGGCGACCATGGCCACGTCCACGCCCTCGGGGGCCGTGATGTAACCGAAACGGATGTTGAAGCCGTGCGCGAAGAAGATCGCGTCACCCTCGTCCAAGTTGTCCTTGATGGACTCCTCGAACACCTGCGCCTGGACCTGGTCCGGGGTCAGGATCATGATGACGTCCGCTTCCTTGGCGGCCTCGGCCACGGTCAGCACGCGCAGGCCCTGTGCCTCCGCCTTGGCGCGGGACGTGGAGTTCTCGGACAGGCCGATGCGGACGTCCACGCCCGAGTCACGCAGGTTCAGCGCGTGGGCGTGGCCCTGCGAACCGTAGCCGATGATGGCCACGGAGCGGTTCTGGATGATCGACAGGTCGGCGTCGTCGTTGTAGTAGATCTTTGCCATGGGCTTGCTCTATCTCCTTCGAATAGCGGATGGGCATTGCACGTCGGGGCGCAACGGCACGGGCGTTGCGCGGGATGCGGTGTCCTGCGGCCGAGCGGTCAGTGCCGCAGGGCGCGATCGGACATGGATTTGGGGCCGCGGCCCAGGGCCACGGTGCCGGCTCGCACGATCTCCCGGATCCCGAAGGGCTCCAGGACATCCATGAGGGCGTGGATCTTGTCGCGCGATCCGGTGGACTCGATGACCACGGATTCCGTGGAGACGTCCACGATCGTGGCGCGGAACAGGTCCGCGGCCTGCGTGACCTGCAACCGGGTGGCCGCGTCCGCGCGGACCTTGACCAGGATGTGGTCCCGCTGCACGGAGGACTCCGGCGACAGCTCCACGATCTTGATCACGTTGATCAGCTTGTTCAGCTGCTTGGTGACCTGCTCGAGCAGCTCACCCTCAGCATCGACCACCACGGTGATCCGGGAGATCCCGTTCAGCTCCGTGGGGCCCACCGCGAGCGAGTGGATGTTGAACGCGCGCCGCGCGAACAACCCCGCCACGCGGGTCAGCACGCCCGGCTTGTCCTCCACCAGGACGGAAAGAGTGTGTCGGCTCATCGATCAGTCCTCCGTGTTCCACTCGGGCGTCATGTTGCGGGCGATCTGGATCTGGTCGTTGGAGACCCCGGCGGGGACCATGGGCCACACCATCGCGTTCGCGGAGACCACGAAGTCGATCACCACGGGGCGGTCGTTGATCTCGAGGGCCTTCTTGATGGTCTCGTCCACGTCCTCGTCCTTCTCACAGCGCAGGGCGGCACAGCCGTAGGCGTCCGCAAGCTTGACGAAGTCGGGGATGCGACGGGAGTTGTGACCCGTGTTCAGCTCCGTGTGGGAGTAGCGACCGTCGTAGAACAGGGTCTGCCACTGACGCACCATGCCCAGGGACGAGTTGTTGATCACCGCGACCTTGATGGGGATATTGTTGATCACGCACGTGGCAAGTTCCTGATTGGTCATCTGGAAGCACCCGTCACCGTCGATCGCCCACACCACGCGGTCCGGCTGGGACACCTGTGCACCCATGGCCGCGGGGACCGCGAAGCCCATGGTGCCCAGGCCCGCGGAGTTCAGCCACTGCCGGGGCCGCTCGTAGTCCACGAACTGCGCGGACCACATCTGGTGCTGTCCCACACCGGAGACGTAGACCGCATCCGGCCCGGTCAGCTCGGAGATCCGCTCGATCACGTACTGGGGGCTGCCCAGACCGTCATCGGTCTTGGTGTAGCCCAGCGGATAGGTCTCGCTCAGGGAGTTCAGGGTATCCCACCACAGACCCAGATCCGGCGTGCCGGTTTCCTCGAACTCCTGGCGCACGGCCTGGGTGAGGTCCGGGATCACGTACTTGAGATCCCCCACGATGGGCACGTCCGCCACGCGGTTCTTGGAGATCTCCGCGGGGTCGATGTCCGCGTGGATCACCTTGGCGTTCGGGGCGAACGAGCTCAGCTGACCGGTCACGCGGTCGTCGAAGCGCGCTCCCAGGGTGATCAGCAGGTCCGACTGCTGCAGCGCGTACACCGCCGGCACGGTCCCGTGCATCCCGGGCATGCCCAGATTCTGGTCGTGCGAGTCGGGGAAAATCCCGCGCGCCGTGAGCGTGGTGACCACCGGCGCGCCGGTGAGTTCGGCGAGCTCGAGCAGTTCCGCGGGCACGTCCGCCCGCATGGCGCCGCCACCCGTGTAGAGCACCGGACGCTGTGCCGCCGCGATCATGCGGGCGGCCTCCTTGATCTGCTTGGAGTGCCCGCGCGTCACGGGACGGTAGCCCGGCAGTTCCATCTGCGGGGGCCAGCTGAAGGTCATCATCGCCTGCTGGGCGTCCTTGGCCACGTCCACCAGGACGGGTCCCGGACGCCCGGTCGAGGAGAGGTGGAAAGCCTCCGCGATGATTCGGGGGATCTCCTGGGCGTCCGTGACCAGGTAGGAGTGCTTGGTCACCGGCATGGTCATGCCCACGATGTCCGCCTCCTGGAAGGCGTCCGAACCGATCGCGGAGCTGGCCACCTGACCGGTGATCGCGAGCATGGGGATCGAGTCCATGTTGGCGTCCGCGAGCGCCGTCACGAGGTTCGTGGCACCGGGACCGGACGTGGCGATGCACACGCCCACGCGACCCGAGGCCAGGGCGTAGCCCTCCGCGGCGTGCCCCGCACCCTGCTCGTGGCGTACGAGGATATGGTTGATCTTCTCGGCGTCCAGCAACGGGTCGTAGGTGGGCAGGATGGCACCACCCGGCAGACCGAAGACGTCCGTGACACCGAGCTGCTCGAGGGAGCGGATGATCGCCTGGGAACCGGTCATCTCCTCCGGGGCCACGACCTCCGCCGCGGTACCCGTCAGCCGTGCCTGGTCCGTCTCCGCGGGCCGGGGCGCCGAAGCCGCGGGCGGCCGCCACTGGGCCATCACCGCCGGTGAGATCGGCTGATCCTTACTCATAGTGCTGTGTCCTTACCTGCTGTGTTGTGCGAGATGCCGAGCGGGGTGGCGCGGGGCGAGCCGGTGACAGGTCGTCATACATGGAAAAAGGCCCTTGCCACGGGTTCCGTGGGCTGAGGGCCTGGCGGGTACGCGCGTCGAGCACTCCTCAGGCCCGGTGTCCAATGAGGACGACCGGTACGAGGTCTACCACGATGCGCAGTGCCGTTGTCATACCGACCATGGTGTGACCCACAGAACGCGGGTGTCAAACTACGGACACCCCTTCTCACAATGTGAAACATTGTGTCCCCCACCGTGGCACCCCCGTCCGCGTGCGCGAGCCCGTCCGTGGTCGACCGTGCGGGACCGTGGTTGTCCGTGCTCACTCGTCCTGCAGGGCCAATCGGCCCGGCTGCACGAGGAACTGCGGTGAGCGACCCTGCCGGATCAGTTCCAGCTGCTCAAGGATCAGCTTGCGCACCCGGGGCCGGAAGGAGACGTTGGAGCCGCCCACGTGGGGCAGCACGATCGAGCCCGCCGCGCTCATCAGGGAGTGGTCACCGGGAAGCGGTTCAGGGTCCACCACGTCCAGCGCGCAGCGCAGACGGCCCGAGACGACCTCCGCGGTCAGGGCGTCCGTGTTCACCACGGGACCCCGGCCCACGTTGACCACGAGGGCGTCGTCCGGCAGCAGTGCCAGGGTCCGCTCGCCCACCAGGTCGCGGGTCGCATCGCCGAGGGGTAGCGCGAGCACCAGGATGTCGGTGCGCGGCAGGATCTCGTCGAGTTCGTCGATGCCGTGGATACGGCCGGCCTCGTCCTCGCGGGCGTGGGAAGCCACTCGGGTGAGCTCCACCTCGAACGGTGCGAGTCGGGAGATGACCGCCCCTCCGATCTCCCCGACGCCCACCACGGTGACGCGGGAGTCAGCCACCGCGCGCGAGAAGTACCGCTTGTAGACACCCTCGTGCTGTTGCAACACGGCCCGGTCCAGGTTGCGCTGCGCGGCGATGATCAGTCCCAGGGCGATCTCCGCGGTCCCGGCCGCGTGCACCCAGCCGCCGGCGGCCAGGGCCACGTCCTCACCAATCTTCTCGGGCACGCCGTCGAAGCCCGTGGACTGCAACTGCACCAGACTCACGTCCCGCACGACGGAGGGGTCCTTGAGCCAGCGCCCGCTGTAGTAGGGGGCCACGGCGATGTCCACGTCCTCCCGGGCGCAGCCCTCCGGCTCGTTCTCCAGATCCCACAGCACGCACGTGAAATCGGTGGTTTCGGCGCTGATTTCGTCGAAGAGCTGCTGCTCGGGCAAGGAGATCACACGCAGGTCGGACAGCGGAACATCCTGGGAGTGGCTCATGCCCCCGATTCTACGGTCCGGTATACGCCGTAGGACCCGTACTACGGACGTGGCCATCGGCACCCCGCAGCCCGATTTGACTCCCCCCGCCGTGGTGCTAAAGTAATCTCTCGTTGCGAGGGAGAAAGCAACGGCGAACTCCGCCCGTTGACCCGTCCAACGCCCGCGCCTCTAGCTCAATTGGCAGAGCAATTGACTCTTAATCAATGGGTTCAGGGTTCAAGTCCCTGGGGGCGCACGGGACGACCGAAAGGACCGGATCACATGTGATCCGGTCCTTTCGCTGTCTGAACTCAACGAGCGTGCGCGGTCGCCCCGCCGCTCGTCGCGTTCCGGGTCACGACGACGCCGCTGCGCCGCCGGGGTCAGCGCGACGTGGCGCTGTGTTCCGACTCCGTCGGTGAGTCGGCACCCTCCGTGGGACCGGCCGGGGTCTCGGCGCCGTCCTCGACCTCCATGCGCCAGCGTGCACCACCCAGGGTGGAGATCAGGTCGATGAGCTTGCGGCGGAACTGCTCGTCCGTGTCACGGTCGCTACCCAGCAACCCCTTCTCCAACCGCGCGGCGTCCACGAGGACCCGCTCCCCCGCCGGGGAGATGCTCACCACGTGGGAACGGCGGTCGAGCGCGTTGCGGGAACGCGTGATGTGACCATGCACCTCCAACCGGTGCAGGGTCTTGCCCATGGTCTGGGCCTGGACGCGCACTTGGTGGGCCAGTTGCGCCTGCGTCATGCTGCCCTCCGAGCGGAGGACGTCCAGGGCCATCACGCCCGCGTGGGTGATACCGAGAGACGCGAGGTTCTCGTTCCACGCGTGTTCCACGAGGCGAGCCGCCGTGGACAGCAGACGGTTCGTGGGCCACTGGTTCTTGTACGACATAGGACTATCGTATCCGCTCGACGAAATCGCTGAACAATACTACGGGGCACCCCGCCAGTCAAATCCCCGCGCCGAACATCGTCTTGCGAACCCCTCTCGTGCGACTGCGGGAACCGCCCGGGATCGTGCGCGCTGGGCGCGGGGCGGACGCAGCGACGTCGTACGGCGGGACCGAGACCGGAGCCGGTGCGCGAACCCGAAGCATGGCATGCTCGGGTGCATCCCTGAACTGTACGTGAGAACGCGTCCTTAGGGAACACCTGTCACTCACCAGGAAGGATCACGCCGTGACCGTTCGTCTGTCCCCCGGGGACGCCGCTCCCGATTTCACCCTTCCCGACGCCCACGGGGAGCCCGTCGTCCTGGCGGGCCTGCGCGGTAGCAAGGTCATCCTGTACTTCTACCCCCGCGCCGCGACCCCCGGCTGCACCACGCAGGCGTGCGACTTCCGGGACAACATGGCCTCGTTCGGTGCCGAGGGTTACCGTGTGCTCGGGATCTCGCCGGACGCTCCCGCTGCCCTCGAGCGCTTCGCACAGAACGAGGGTCTGGGCTTCCCGCTGCTCTCGGACGAGGACCACGCCGTGGCGGAGGCGTACGGCGCGTGGGGCGAGAAGAAGAACTACGGGAAGGTCTATGAGGGTCTCATCCGCTCGACCGTGGTGCTCGACGAACAGGGGACGGTGAGCCTCGTCCAGTACAACGTGCGCGCCAAGGGGCACGTGGCCAAGCTGCGCCGGGACCTCGGCCTCGACACCTGAGCGGGCGGCCGCCGCCCAGCCTGGGACCCGGAACCGGGGCCGCACCGCGCGTTTCTCGGCGAGCGCGGAGGAAGCACTGGTTAGTCACTGGTTAGTATGGTGGACGATTCCGGGCACCCCCTCCGCGTTCAGGCCGGGTCCGGGTCCCGATGTCAGCGCGAGTGGTGGAACTGGTAGACACGCAGGATTTAGGTTCCTGTGCCTCACGGCGTGCGGGTTCGATTCCCGTCTTGCGCACCATGATGCCGCGTACTGCCGTGCGACGACGCGGCGGCCAGAGAAAGGATGCGCCGTGGTTGCTGAGAACCGCCTCGGACGGCGTTCCTTCCTCTCCCTCGCGGGCGCAGGGCTCATGCTCACCGGTTGCGGGTCCACGACCGCCCGCTCCTCGGCGAGCGCCACCGCACCCCGCAACACGTTTGTTCTGGCGCACGCCGCGGCACCGGCGGGGCTGGACCCCTCCCGGAGGAACTCGCAGGAGACGGCCCGGATCGCCACGCAGATCCTGGAGGGGCTCGTTACGGCGGACCGCTCGACCGGTGAGCCCGCGCCGGGCCTCGCGGAGTCGTGGGAGCTCGCGGATGATCGTCGGTCCGTGACGTTCACCCTGCGCCGGGGGGTCCGCTTCCATGACGGTGCCGCGCTGGACGCCGCCGCGGTCAAGGCGAACTTCGACAAGTGGCAGGCCCAGGCCGAGTCCTCCGAACCGTGGGCCTCGCGCTGTGCGTTCGCCACGGCCTTCCGCCACGGCACGTTGAGCCCGCTCGTGGCCTCGGCCTACGCCGGCACGGAGGTCACGGACGAGCGCACCGTGGTGGTGAAGCTCACCCGCCCCTACACGCCGCTGCTGGCCGCCCTGACCCAGCCGGCGTTCGGGATCGCCTCCCCCGCGAGCATCGAGGCGGGGACGGAGAACGAGCACCCCGTGGGCACGGGCCCCTTCCGCTTCGACTCGGCGACCGCCGACACCGTGAAGCTCTCCGCCCACGAGGGCTACTGGGGCGAGCTCGGGGATGTGGGCACCCTCGAGATGCGGGTCATCCGTGACGCACATGTGCGCTGTGCGGCCCTGCTCACGGGTGAGGTGGACGCGTACGACCTCGTGGGGCTCGACGCCTTCGCGCCCCTCGCGCGCCGCGGCGTGCAGGTGCTCTACCGCGACCCCTACTCCGTGTCCTACCTCGGGTTCAACCGTTCCGTCCCCGTGCTGCGGGACGTCGCGGTACGCCGCGCCGTCGCCTCCGCGATCGACCGCGGTGCCCTGGCGTCCCAGCTGTACCCCAGCGGGACCAACGTGGCGGACCAGTTCGTCCCCGCCCGGTTCAACGTGGACGGCGAGAACCTGCAGATCCCCGGCTACGACCCCCAGCGCGCCCGGGACCAGTTGCGGGCCAGTTCCTACCGGGGGCAGGCCCTGCGCTTCTACTACCCGCGCAATACGTCCCGGATGTACCTGCAGGAACCGGAGCGCGTGTACGCGCAGATCTCGGCGCAGCTCACCCGTGCGGGCTTCCGTCTGGACCCCGTCCCCATGGACTGGGACGACGGGTACGTGGACGCCGTGACCGACCCCACCGCGGGCCACGCGTTCAGCCTCCTGGGCTGGAGCGGGAGCTTCCGCGACCCCGACGGCTTCATGGGCCCGTTGCTGGGCACCCCCGACGCACAGTTGGGGGACGACGACGCCGGGTTGCTCACCGCGGTCAACCGCGCCGCCACCATGCCCCAGGGCGACGCCCGCAATGCCGCGTACCGCACGCTCAATGACCGCGTCTCGGCGGTGATCCCGGCCGTGCCGCTCGCGCACCCCGTCTCGGCGGTGGCTGTGAACTCGCGCGTGGCGTCCTTCCCGTTGACCTCCACGGGGTTCGAACGCTTCAACGAGCTGCGCCTGGCCTGAACCGCACCATGTGTGCCCGGCGGCTCCGTTGGGAGTTGACTGGAGCTGGGGATACCCTGGACAACGGAAAGCCTCGGCGCAGTGCCGCGTCGATCATGCACGCACGGGAGACAATGTGACTTCATCTCAACCCACCGAATCCGTCGACGTCGTCCTGGTGGGCGCTGGCATCATGAGCGCCACGCTCGCGACCCTGCTCAGCGACCTGCAGCCGGACTGGTCCATGACCGTCCTGGAGCGCCTCAACGCCGCGGGTCTCGAGAGCTCCAATGCCTGGAACAACGCGGGCACCGGACACTCTGCGCTGTGCGAACTGAACTACGCACCCCAGGCCGCGGACGGCACTGTGAGCGCCACGAAGGCACTGAACATCAACGAGCAGTTCCAGGTGACGCGCCAGCTGTGGAGCTCGCTCGTGGAGAACGGCACGCTCGAGTCCCCCGACACGTTCATCAACCCCGTGCCCCACATCTCCATGGTGTTCGGTGAGGACCACGCGGACTACCTGCGCGCCCGCTACGACGCGTTCAAGCCTCACAAGCTGTTCGAGCGCATGGAGTTCACCGAGAACCGCGACCAGATCGCCGAGTGGGCGCCCCTCACGATGCACGGCCGCGGCGCCGGTCGCGTGGCGGCGACCTTCGCCCCCGAGGGCACGGACGTGGACTTCGGTGCCCTCACCAACCAGCTGCTCACCCACCTGACCGGGCGCAACCTGACCGTGCGCTACGGTCAGGAGGTCACCACCCTGAAACGCCAGAGCGACGGTTCCTGGAACGTCTCGGTCGAGGACAGGCTCAACAGCGACAACAACCGCGTCATCCACGCGCGTTTCGTTTTTCTGGGTGCCGGCGGCGGCGCGCTGTCCCTGCTGCAGAAGTCGGGGATCCGGGAGGCCAAGGGCTTCGGCGGGTTCCCCGTCTCCGGTCTCTTCCTGCGCAACACCGATCCCACCGTCACGTCCCAGCACAACGCCAAGGTCTACGGCCAGGCCTCCGTGGGCGCCCCGCCCATGTCCGTGCCCCACCTGGACACGCGCTACGTCCACGGCGAGCGCACCCTGATGTTCGGGCCCTACGGCGGGTTCAAGCCCAACTTCCTCAAGCACGGTTCCCTGCTGGACCTGCCCAAGAGCGTGCGCGCACACAACCTCTACCCCATGACCCGTGCGGGTCTGGCCAACCTGGACTTAGTCAAGTACCTCGTGGGCGAACTGACCAAGACCCGGTCCCAACGCATGGACGCCCTACGGGAGTACTACCCCGCCGCCGAGGAGTCCCAGTGGGAGCTCATCGAGGCCGGTCAGCGCGTGCAGGTCATGAAGTCGGATCGGCAGAAGGGTGGCGTGCTGCAGTTCGGCACCGAACTCGTGACCAGCGCGGACGGCTCGATCGGTGCTCTGCTGGGCGCCTCCCCCGGTGCGTCAACGGCCGTGCCGATCATGCTCAACCTGCTCTCCCGCTGCTTCCCGGCAAAGATGTCCGAGTGGGAGCCCAGGATCAAGGAGCTGATCCCCTCCTACGGCAAGAAGCTCGATGAGAACCCGCAGCTCGCGGACGAGATCATGGGTCACACCGCCCAGGTGCTCGGCATCAAGTAGTCCCGTTCCGGCGGGCGTTACGGAGGGTCTTTATGCACTGCGCACAAAGACCCTCCGTCGTCTCCACCTCTGATCAGCTGTGCCCCAATGCGTGGACAGGCTCTGTCCTCCCGGCCACAAGTGTGGACACCGCTCGCTGGGGGCGCGCTCATCCCCTCTCGTAACATGTAGATAACGTCCATAGGGGGTGGACGTTGTCAAAGGGGGAAGAATGACATCAAGGGGGAGTGTCGAAGCGTGGGATGCACTAAGCCGCTGCCATGTGTCGGTGACACGTCAGCTCCAACGCGGAGTGGATTTACGCGGCTTGTCTCGTCGTGAGTTCGAGGTCCTGGCCGCGCTGTGCACCACCGGCCGGGGTGGCCTGCGGTTACGCGATCTCAACAGCCACGTGCTGTTGACGCAATCGAGCCTCTCACGCATGCTCGAGCGTCTCGAGAACAAGGGGCTCGTGACCCGGCGCCAGGATTCCCAGGACCTGCGCGGTGTGCGGGTCGCCCTGACCGATGCCGGGACCCAGCTCTACGAGCAGATCTCGCAGGACAACGACCAGATGGTCGCGGACGTCATGAGCACCGCTCTGGACGCCCAGGAGATCAGGGTGCTCACGCGACTGAGTGAACGCATCCATCAGTACGCGTTGTCGTTGTCACGGTGACCGATCCGCACCGCTGCACGCACTGACCCGCCCGTACGGCGGCCCACACCGCGCCCACGATTCGTCGTGGGCGCGGTGTCGTGTCCGGCGACGTCGCGTACAGCAGAGTCGCGCCCCGGCGGTGCCGCATGCCCCGATACCATATGATGCAGTGCCGCGCCCGACGGCGCTGCGCCGTGCGGCGGTGTCGTCGGCAGTACCGGGGCCGGCGCCGTAGAGGCGCACGGTGCGTGGGCAGGGGTCGGGAGGTCGCTAAACTTCTGAGAGTACCTGCTTTGCGCAGCCACCACATCCGCTCCTGGAGAGGACCCCCATGACCAGTCAGCACCCGGAGTCCACGGTACGTCGTGAGAACGCCGCCCCTGACCCGGACCACGACGCCAAACCCGACTCCCCCACCGAACTCAAGGGGCAGTCGTGGGGCTACGTCTTCAAGCGGGCCGTGTCCGAGTTCAGCAAGGACGGGTGCACCGACCTGGCCGCCACGTTGACGTACTTCGCGGTGCTCTCGATCTTCCCGGCGCTGCTGGCGCTGGTGTCCCTGCTCGGTGTGTTCGGTCAGGGTGAGGCCACCACGAACGCCATCCTGGACTTCCTGAACCGCTACGCTCCCGCGGCCCTCGTGGACCTGCTGTCCGGGCCCATCTCCCAGTTGACCACGCAGTCCGGGGCCGGGTTCGCCCTGGTCGTCGGTGTCCTGGGTGCCCTGTGGACCGCGTCGGGTTACACCGGTGCGTTCGCCCGCGCCATGAACCGCATTTACGAGATCTCCGAGGGCCGCCCCTTCTGGAAGCTCAAGCCCATCATGCTGCTGATCACCCTGATCATCGTGCTGATCGTGGCCGCCGTGATGTTCATGGTGTTGCTCTCCGGTGACTTCGCGCAGACAGTGGGTGACCTGGTGGGTCTGGGTTCCACCACCGTGACCGTGTGGAACTGGGCCAAGCTGCCCGTCATCCTGTTCCTGCTCGTGCTGCTCATTGCGATCCTGTACTATGCGACGCCCAACGTGAAGCAGCCCAAGTTCAAGTGGTTGAGCCCGGGTGCGGCCATCGCGCTCGTGTTCATGATCATCGCCGGGCTCGGGTTCGCTTTCTACGTGGCGAACTTCTCGAGCTACAACGCGACCTACGGCGTCATCGGCTCCGTGATCATCCTGCTCCTGGGCCTGTGGATCATGAACAACGTGCTCCTCTTCGGCGCCGAGGTGGACGCCGAACTCGAGCGTGGCCGCCAGTTGCAGGGCGGGATCCGTGCCGAGCACGCCGTCCAGCTGCCTCCCCGGGACACCGCCCAGGTGAAGAAGCAGAAGGAGAAGGAGGAGAAGCTCGAGGCCGAGGGGCGCAAGATCCGGCTGCGCACCGAGCACGTGGACTACTCCCAGGACTCCTGAGTCCCCACGACGATCCTTGGCAACGCGGGCCCGCACCATGATGCGGGCCCGCGTTCTCATGTTCAGGGCCTGGCACCCGGTGTCGCCGACCGGGTTCGTCATCCGGTTTCTCGTCAACCCGGATCATCTCCCGGCTCGTCATCCGCACCCGGTTTTCGTCGCGGGGCGAACGACGCGGCGTCGTCGTACGATGCGTGGCGGCCACCATGCATACTGGGAAGGACGCTAGGAAGCTACGAGACGACGGAGGCAACCGTATGCACAAGGTCAAAGGCGTGGTGGTGCGGGCCAAGAACGAGCCCGCCACCGTTGAAACCATCCTGGTCCCCGATCCGGGGCCGGGCGAGGCACTCGTGGACGTGCTCACGTGCGGGGTGTGTCAGACGGACCTGCACTACAAGGTGGGCGGCGTGGGGGACGCTTTCCCCTATCTCCTGGGGCACGAGGCCGCAGGCGTGGTCAGCGCCGTGGGCGAGGGTGTCACGGAGGTCGCCGTGGGCGATCACGTGATCCTCAACTGGCGCGCGGTGTGCGGCGAATGCCGGGCGTGCCGCCGCGGTGAACCGTGGTACTGCTTCAATACCCACAATGCCGAGCAGAAGATGACCCTCGAGGACGGCACGGAACTCGAGCCCGCCCTGGGGATCGGTGCATTCGCGGAGAAGACGTTGGTCGCGGCCGGGCAGTGCACCCTCATCGAATCCCCGCTCGAGGGCGAACAGTACGCCGCGGTGGGTCTGCTGGGCTGCGGCCTCACCGCCGGGATCGGCGCGGCGATCAACACCGGTGCGGTCAAGCGCGGAGAGTCCGTAGCGATCATCGGCTGCGGCGGCGTGGGCACCGCCGCGGTCGCGGGTGCGGCGCTCGCGGGTGCGACGACGATCATCGCGGTGGACGTGGACGACGACAAGCTGAGCACCGCGCAGCGGCTCGGCGCGACCCACACGGTCAATTCTCGTTCCGTGGATCCCGTGGAGACCATCCGCGAGCTCACGGGCGGTCACGGCGCGGATCTCGTGATCGACGCCGTGGGCGTGGCCGACACCTTCATGCAGGCCTTCCAGGCGCGTGACCTCGCGGGTCGCATGGTCCTGGTGGGCGTTCCCGATCCCGGGACCGTGGCGGAGATCCCGCTGGACCAGGTGTTCTCCCACGGCGGGTCCATCAAGTCCGCGTGGTACGGGGACACCCTGCCCTCGCGCGACTTCCCGATGCTCGTGGACCAGTACCTCCTGGGCCGGTTGGACCTGGATGCCTTCGTCTCCGAGCGCATCGCCCTCGAGGACGTGGACGCCGCGTTCGGGACCATGAAGTCCGGCAAGGTCCTGCGTTCCGTCGTGGAACTGGCCCGATGACGCGCGCACCGCAGACCGTCCTGACCGACCCGCGCGGCGGCGTCACCGTCACGAACTGCGTCACGGAGGGCACGTTCAGCCTGGACGGCGAGACCTTCGACGTGGAGAACAACGTGTGGGTCGTGGGTAACCAGGCCGAGTGCGTGGTGATCGATCCCGCGCACGACCCCGACGCCGTGCTCGCCGCCGTCGCGGACCGCACCATCACGCACGTGCTGCTGACCCACGGTCACGATGACCACATCGCGGCGGTGCGCGAGTTCACCGACCGCGCGGGCACGGACGCCCCGATCATGATGAACCACGAGGACCTCATGCTGTGGCGCGCCGTCTACCCGGAGGGGCCCGAGCCCGAGCCGTTGCGAGACGGGCAGGAGATCCTCGCTGGCACCGTGATGTTCACCGTGTTGGCCACGCCCGGCCACTCTCCCGGGTCCGTGGTGTTCCACGCCCCGCACCTGGGTGAGAACGGGGTGGTCTTCACCGGGGACACGTTATTCCAGGGCGGCCCGGGTGCCACGGGGCGGTCCTATTCGGACTTCCCCACGATCATCGACTCCATCGAGAAACGGCTGCTCACGCTGCCCGAGGACACCCTCGTGCTCACGGGCCACGGCGACTCCACGACCATCGGCCAGGAGAAGCCACACCTGAGCGAATGGATCGCCCGCGGCCACTGAGTGATCGCGCTCGCGGTACGACGCCGCTCGGCCCGGTCCCCTGCGAACCGGCCCGGGCGGCGTCGTCGTGTGAGCAGCGTCAGATGCGGGGCCTGGGCCCGGGGCTGCGGCGTTGCGTGTAGTTGAAGATGAGGGCGGTGGCCAACAGCACCATAGCGGCCGCCATGGGGACCATGGCCGCGGTCATGTCGTCGAAGTGTACGCCCAGGTACGCGCTGAGCGTGAGTCCCAGCGCCGTGGCGATGCTCGACGTCACAGTCATGCGTGCCACGAGTCCCAGGAAGTCGCTGCCCGCAGTGACGTAACCGGCACTGCTGTGGAGGCACAGCAGGCACGGGCCTGAGAACAACCCGAGCGCGAGGAGCACGAGGGAATACCCCACGAAACCGGACGGCCCGGACATGAGCATGGATGCCAGCAGTGCACCCGTGGCGGCGAGAATCCACATGTTCTCAGCGCTCAACCGGCGGCGGAAACGCACGGCCAGGCTCGACCCCACGGCGGCCCCGAACCCCAGCAACGCATAGATGACCCCCATGGTCTCCACGCTGTCCAGGGACACTGAGTACACCACGAGGCACCCGAGTACCGCGCCCATGAGGGCGTTCAGCGCCGCCACACCGTAGATCAATCCATGGCTCAACCGGAACACGGCACGGCTGCGCCCGGGCGCGCCGCGGGGGCGTCGCCAGGACCAGAGGGGCATGTCCGCGCGGGGACAGCGGGCGGAGGAATGCAGGACGAATGCCGCCGTGATCAGCACGGTCCACACGGCGGCGAAACGCAGCACCACCGCCGGGCCCATGGTCACAGCGAGCAGTCCCGTGAGCGCGGCACCCAGCACCGTGGCCAGTCCCTCGTTCACGGATTCGCGGCGCATGGCCGCCGGGAACGCTTGTGACCGGTCCTGTGCTCGCAACACGGAGGCCCAGCGGAGCCGCGCGGCCAGTCCCATGGGTGTCATGACCACGCCGGCCACGAAGAACGGCGCGAGCGCGGACACGGCATCCCACGAGACCGGGATCTCGATGACCTGGGCTCGTGAAAGCACCCAGAGGATGATCCCCTGGATCAGGGAGAACGCGACCAGGGCCCACAATCGCCAGCGGGCGTTGGCCAGCGCGGCCACACCCACGCCGCTCACGGCTATGCCGAGACACAGGGACGCCGAGCTCAACGCGGCCGTCCACGCCGAGGAGGACGAGACCGCCACGAGCGTGAGCAGGCCCAACGGGGCCATGACCTGGGGCAGGCGGAGCAACAGGGTGATCGCGCCCAGCCCGCGATCACTGCGCACGGTGCGTTCACGAGGGGTGAGCACCTTGCCGGGCTTCTCGGGCGCGGGGCGGCGGATCGCGGTACTCACGACCTCAGCCTACGCGGCATCCCACGGCCCCGCGACGACCGACAGATGCGAGCCGCCGGGGGTCTTGGTGACCACGAGCTGGGTGTCGATGCGTTGTTTCATCTCGCTCACGTGGGACACCACACCGATGACCCGCCCCGTGCGGCGCAACCCGTCCAGGGTTTCGAGGACCTGCTCGAGGGTTTGTTCGTCAAGGGAGCCGAAACCCTCGTCCACGAAGAGCGTGTCGATCTCCTGTCCCCCGGCCTCGGACCGGACGACATCCGCAAGAGCCAGGGCGAGCGCGAGCGAGGTGAAGAAGGATTCCCCGCCCGACAGTGTCTCCGTGCCGCGGCGGACACCGGTCCACGAGTCGTCGATCTCGAGTCCGAGCCCGGACTTGCCACCCCCTCGGGTGCGATCCGTATGCACCAGTGTGAAGCGACCGGAGGACATCCGTGCCAGGTGTTCGGACGCTACCGCGGCCACGTGCTCGAGCTTCGCGGCGAGCACGAACGAGGTCAGGGTCATCCGCAGGGCGTTCTCGGGGGAGTTCGCCGTGGCCACGTCCGCGAGTCCGCCCAGGCGCTGGGCGTTCTCTCGAGCACGCTCGAGTTCGGCGTGTCGGGCGGGCATGTGCTCGGCGTGGGATGCGGCGTCGGCCGCGAGGGTCTGCAGTCCGCCCAGCTTCTGGTTCAATGCATCCCGCAACTGTTCGTACCCGTCCCGTTCGGCGGCGGTGCGAGCCAGTGCTTCCTCGGACAAGCCCGCGCGTTGCTCGGCGCTGAGCCCCTCGGCGCGTTGCATGTCCTGGGTCGCGAGTTCCGCCGAGACTGAGTCCCGCTCCTCCTGCAGGGCGGTGAGCCGCTCGGAGAGTTCGGCCGCGTCCGCCGGGTCCATGAGAGCCTCGTCCGCGGCGCTCTCGGTCTCGAACGGGGACGCGTCAAGGGCACGTTCCACGGCACCCTGCGCGGTGCGGACCTCGTGTTGCGCGGCCTCCAGCGCCCGCTGTTGCGATTCCCACTCGCTCACCGTGCGCACGAGGTGCTCGGACCGTTCGAGGAACTCGGTGGCCGAATCGAAACCCCTGATGCGCAGGGCCAACTCCTCACGCACCCGGTCGCACCGTGTCAGGAGTCCCTCGAGGCGCGCACGGGTCCCCGCGATGTCACCGTTGATCCGCGTCCCCTCCCCCTCGAGATCTTGGACCTTCCGCCGAGCAGCCGCGATCTCGGCCTCACCCCGGCGCACCCGGGTCAGGCTCTGCTCGAGTCGGGCCAGTTCCTCATCGGCGTGGCGACA
This sequence comes from Kocuria sp. PD6, assembly GCF_031844145.1. Taxonomy (NCBI): domain Bacteria; kingdom Bacillati; phylum Actinomycetota; class Actinomycetes; order Micrococcales; family Micrococcaceae; genus Kocuria; species Kocuria sp. PD6. Next base: position 175,005 of record NZ_JAUZUS010000004.1, on the reverse strand, counting down.
CCGGTCCACGGCGGCGTCGACGTCCGTGTCCGCGCCGCGCGCGAGCGCCTCGGCCGCACCGGTCTGCGCCCGCTGCCACGCTGCGTGGGATGCATCCACGGTGTCCTGTGCGGTGTCCCGGGCGGCGCGTGCGCGATCGAGTGCGTCATCGGTGACCTCGTCCTCGGTTCCGGCGCCGGCGAGGTGCGGGTGCTCCGTGGCTCCGCACACGGGGCACGGATCCCCCGGCTCCAGCCCGGTGGCGAGGGTCGCGGCCGCACTCGCGTAGCGCTGCGCTTCGAGCGCTTCCACGTGCTGGGCGGCAGCCCGCCGTGCGGTTTCATCCTCCCGGTACCGGCGCGCCCGTTCCTGCTCCTCCGCCCGGGCCCGTGCGTATTCCCGACTCGCGGCCACGGCCTCCCGCGCGGTGCGGGCCCGTTCGCGCACGAGGGCCTCGTCCTTGACCTCCCCCAGGAGTTCGCGATGCGATTCCTCGCTGCGGATCAAGGCGTCCCGCGCGGAGGCGAGGTCCCGGGTGAGGTGCGTCGCCCGCTCCTCGAGCGCCGAAAGGGCCTTGCGTTCACGAGCCGCCTCCTCCTCGTCCCTCGTGAGCGACTCCTCCTGGGCCACGGCGCCCCTGGCGAATTCGCGCGCGGTCACGACTGCATCGCGCAGACCCGCGGGCACCTGCCCGGACTCGTCCACGGCGTCCATGAGGCTCGCGTCCGGACCCAGAATGTGCTGAGCCACGCGGGCCGACGGCGCGTCCCCCGTGACAGTGGCACACAGGTCGGTGACGGCGGCGTCAAGGGTCGCGACACGCCGTCGGGCGTCGCGCAGTTCCACGAGCGGCGCTTGCAATTCCTGTGCCGCCTCGTGCTCGCGCAGTTGTCGGGCCGCGTCCTCCGACTGCTCCGCGTGCTTCGCGAGTTCATCCCGGCGCCGCGTGAGTTCGCCGCGCCTCCTGACCAGCGAATGCAGGGTCTCCAATTGTGCGTAGCGCTGCTGGGCCCCTGTGTACGACGACGCCGCGCCATCCCGTGCCCGGCCCACCGTGTCTACGAGGGTGTCGCAGTCGTCGACCAGCTCACGCCATCGATCCGGGCCCCCTTCGTTGTCTGCGTCTCCCGATTTCCCGTCCGCGGGCCCCTCCTCCGAAGCGGCCGACGCAGCACTGGTCGAGGCTCGGCCCTGGTCAGACGAATTCGCGTCGGTTTCTCCACCGTTGGCGTCCGCCGCGGTGCCCACGGCGACGTTGCCGATCGACCCCTCGTCCGACGGGAGATCCAACCGGGTCCGGAGCGCCCCGGGGAGGTCCGATAAGACGTCCTCCGGTAACCGGGCGACCGTGTGGGCCACGCGTTCCCTGAGCCGGGCGAGGACCTCGTCCGCTCGTTCCGCCTCGCGTTCCGCCTCGTACAGGACGCTCTTGGCTCGATCCGAGCGCGTTTTCAGCTCATCCTGGATGTCCGCGTAGACGTCCGTGCCGAATAGCGTTTCCAGGAGGTCTTCCCGCTCCTTGGAACCGGCTTGCAGGAACCTGGCGAACTGGCCCTGGGGAAGCATCATCACCTGGGTGAACTGCTCACGGTCCAGGCCCACGACGTGGTGGATGGTCTGCCCCACGTCGTCCGGGCGGTAACCGCGGTCCACCCATTGCCCCGCCACGTGTTCCCGCAATGACACCGTGGCGTGACGGTCGCTCCACCCGGACGCGGCCCGGGAGGACGGTTCGCGCCACGCGGGCGTCCTGCTCACGTGCCACCGCCGGCCACCCGCCGTGAACTCCAACTCGACGCGCGGCCCGGTGCGGGGATCCGCGTGATCACTGTGCTGGGCCTTGCGCCCGCCCTTGGCGGCAGTCGTGGGCCCGGATCCGTAGAGCGCGAAGCAAATGGCATCCAACACGCTGGTCTTACCCGACCCGGTTTCGCCGTTGAGCAGGAAGACCCCTGCCTCGTTCAGGACGTCGAAATCCACCGTCTCCCGCTTGGCGAACGGCCCGAAGGCGGTGATCTCCATCCGATGCAGCTTCACTGCTCCACTCCCCTGCTGCGCGCGGCGGCCACCGCGTCCGCGATCTCGTCCTGTTCCGGCCCGGACAGCCCCCGGTGCCGCACGTGGTCGTAGAACTGGGCGCACAGCTCCTCGGCACCGGCGGCTTCCGCGACCCGCGCGCTGTACGCCTGCTGGGTCAGAGTCCGGCCGCCCTCGGGTTCCCAGCGCAGTTCCACCGTGCGGGGGAACCGCGTCCTGATCCGATCCATCGCGGATGCCGGGCGGTCACGATCCGTGAGGACCACCTGACACCAGGCACCCTCCGCCGAGGTGTGCGCCGGATCCCGTAGCAACTCGTCGAGTGTCCCCCGCAGGCACGCCAGATCCATGCGCACGGCGTGGTCCAAGCCGGTGACCTCACGGACCCCGGTCTCCTGGACGTCCACGAGCCACGCTCCCTTGGGGTGTCCGGCCTCGGAGAAGGAATAGGCCACGGGCGAGCCGCTGTAGCGCACGGCGTCCGCGACTCGCTGCCGGCGGTGGATGTGGCCGAGCGCCGTGTAGTCATGACGGGCGAAGACCTCCGCCGGGACGGTGCCGAGGCCCCCGGAATCGACGACGCGCTCCGAATCCGTGGGTTGCGCCCCCGTCACGAACGCGTGCGCCATGACGACGGACGGGATGTCGCCTCGTTCTTTCCTGTCCGCATCGATGCGCTCCATCACTGTGCCCAGCACGGCCTGGTGCGTGGGTGCACAGTCGAGCGACAGCGCGGCCGCGCGCGGTTCGATGTACGGGATGCCGTACACGGCCACCGTAAAAGCCCCCGACAGAGTGGCACCGCGCGGGTCGGGGGCGGGCGGCGCCGTCGCCCGGGCGACCGTGATCGTGGAGTCCGTCGACTGCGAGAGCAGGACCGGGACGTGGGCGTCCGGCACGCGGGTCAACAGGTGGACGCCGCCGTGGGACATGATGCCGGAGCCGAAACCCAACCGCGCCGGGGAGTCGTGGTTGCCGCTCGTGAGTATCACGTACGCGCCCGCCTCGCGGATCTGCGCCAGGGTGGTGCTGAGCAGCTCCACCACCTCCGTGCGGGGCTGGGCGCGGTCGTACACGTCCCCCGAGACCAGGACCGCGGAGACACCGTGGTGCCGCACCCACTCGACGATCTCGGCCATGGCCTGCGCCTGGATGTCCAGGATGTCGACGCCGTGGAAGGTACGCCCCAGGTGCCAGTCGGAGGTGTGCAAGATCAGCATGGGGTCAATGTAACCGCGGTCTCGGACACCCACAGCGACCTCCCGCACATGTGCAGGTCACACGGCGCAGGCCCCCTGACGGTGTGATCCGCCGCGGCCGCCACCGCTTCGCTAGGCCGGCGGCGCGCCACGTGGCGGATTGTTTCTACTCGCTAGTTCCCTCTTCCACGCCGTGACCAGGGGTCATGCATGCGCATGTTCTTCGTCGTCCACAAGCTACGGCCCGGCCATGGCCCGCGCCGTCTTGCGCCTCTATGCTCTGGGGGATGTCTGGTACGTCACACAACGGTGTGGCACGAGGGGGTTCACCGGGATGCATTCACCACGACTGATCGCCACGGCCGGCCGGGGAACGACCCTCGCCCTGCTCGCAGCGCTGCTACTCACCGGGTGCGGTAACGGCTCGCCCGGAGCGGGTGGGGGTAACAGCGCCGCGCCCACGGGAGTCACTTCCGCGGGGACGACGGCGCAGCCCACGTCCCCCGCGCCGGACGCCTCCCCCGCATCCCCGACGACGCCGCAGAGCGGGTCCCCGAGCGGGTCCGACAGCGCATTGCCCGATGACTGGCGTCCGGAGGAACCCACGGTGCTGGCCACGGGCCAGAAGGTCCCGGAGGACTACGAACCCGCCACCCTGGAGCATCCGGCCCGCAATGTTCCCAAGCCCGTGATGCCCGCGGAGGCCAGGGACGAAACCGAGGCCGGCGCGCAGGCGTTCCTGAACTATTGGCTAACCGCGCAATGGTACGCGTTTCAGACGGGGAACACCTCCTACGCTCGAGAGGTGACTTCTGAGACTTGTAGCAGGTGCACAGATCAATTTTCGAGAATTACGGACAGTTACGATTCCCAGAAATGGATGGCCGGGGGAAATGAGACGTCCGAATTTCTGCCAAACTCCTTCAGGCAGCGTCCAACAGGCGAGTACACGATACCGGTTGAAGCAACGAGTTCCGGAATTTTGGTAATCAACGACCATCAGGTCGTCAGCCGACAAATGCCATACGACAGCGCGGACGCCCTGGACGTGACGTTGATGTATGAAAGTGGCCGATGGATTTACATTACCGCCTCCCCCAGGGGATCGCTATGACAACCCATACTGGATATCAAGGATCCCTCGCGATAATATTTGCATTATTTCTACTCGCGCCGACTTATATAGGCGTCAATCAGGCCACCGCAGCCGAATCGGCTGACTCTTGGGGACAGGGCTATTTCGCAGGTTTCGAAAACACCACCGCCGATGCACACGGATCACTTATCCGCATGTCCTTGGAATCCCGGCGTAATGGCGCCACAGCACCGCCGCGAGGGATCCAAGCGGGGACGAGGGGCCAGCAGCCGGCCACGGCAGAAACTAGCGATTGGGATCCGGATACCGATCCCACGTTCCAGAAGGCGCTGCGTGATCGGCTCATGTCCAACGAGGATTCAATCTTCTTCAACGCCCGCCTGATGGACACCGCTAAGAACAAAACCGTCTACGGCCTCCAAGACCCCTGCACCGACCAACGTGGGGCAGCACTCACACGGTGCCGTACCACCCAAGAATGCACCGACGACACCGGGGCCGCCGGTGTGAACATGGACATCGTCATTGGCGGGGCCAATGACAGGACCCGCGCCGCGCGCGGTACCCAACTGTGCGTCAGCAACACCCAAGCCGATCAAGCCAGCGACGACGGGTACGTGCCGCTGCCGGTGTTCACCCTCCAGGACTTCCAACAACTGGCCGTCGCCCCCGCCGCCAGTCACGTCCAACCCGCCCCGGACACCTTGAAGAACATGCACACCAATGTTTATGCGCAGGCCCAACCCCAGACCTTCACCACGACCCTGGGTGGCTACCCTGTCCAGGTGAGGGCCTACCCCGTCCAATACACCTGGTATTACGGGGACGGCACCACCCTGGGCCCCACACCCCTGACCGGGGCACCCCTACCCGACGGTGCGTGGGATGAGCCCACCGACACTTCCCACGTCTACACGACCACCGGGGACTTCACCGTGACCCTGACAACCTCGTTCTACGGGGAATACAACATCGCCGACACCGGCTGGCAACCGGTCGCCGGCTACAACCACGTCACCTCACCCCCGGTGGCGCTGAGTGTGTGGCGGGCCACCGTGCACAACGTCGCCGATGACTGCCACACCAACCCCACCGGCATCGGCTGCCCCGGCGCCGACAAATAGCCGAGTCCAGGGAAGGCCCCCACGCTCTCGAGGCCGGACATGCCCGTTAGCCCTCACAATCTCCTGAGGCACCCGGCCGACTTGATCCGTCCCGTACCCGAGGCGCCCCCAGCCCGGGCAGGCTCCCATGCCGCCCGGACCTCTCGAACGGCCCCATGCCCGAGCTGCATCACCCCGCACCGTCCTTTGCCACCCTCATAGACTGACCCCATGACCTCACCGCGCACCCCCGAACTGTTGGAACAAGACCGCGGTCTGGACGCGGCGTCGTCGTGGTATCCGTCGCTCGTGAGGAGCGTGTTCCTCGCGCCGTGGCGCGCGACCGCGGCAGAACGACCCGGCGAGGGAACCCAGCTCCTCGCGCGCACCGCGGGGGCGCTGAACGAGGTGGCCCACTGGGCGAATGACGGTCAGGCCGCGGATCCCACGGCGTGCGCGTGGCTCGCGTACTTGCGCTGGGCCATGCGCAACGGTGCGAAGCTCCCCGGCGACGCACCGCACCCGCCCGACGACGACCTGGACCACGACTACCCCCTCCTCACCGCACCGGGTGAGCACGCCGGGGACGGTTTCACCGCCTTGTCCATGGGCCGCCTGGGCGAGGTCACTCGTCCGGTCCTGCCACGTGCGGACAGCGCCGAGATCCTGGCCCGCACGCTGCCCTATGGACTGGTGCCCCACATCGGGTGGAAGTCGCTCGTGGCCCTCGCCGTGGACTCGGCCGCGATCACCCACGGCAGCGCCGAGGCACAGACCGCGGCTGTTGGTGCGGCCCTGACCGTTCACGCGGCGGGCCGTGCGCGGGGCAGTGGGGCCTCACTGCAGGACGTGGTCGAGGAAACCGGCCGAGTGGTCGCACTCATGACCCGGCCCGCGCCCCTCACCCGGGAGTTGCTCGACCTGTGCGCGGACCGATCCGCCCGGGACTCCCTGTTCGATGGGATGACGGAACCCGCGGGAGCGTTCACGCGGGCCGTGGGGGACGGAACCGCGGCGTCGTCGGCCCTGGCACTGGGGCTCGCGGCGGTGCTGTGTGCCGAGGATGCGCCGCACGCGGATAACTCGGGGGACGACGTCGCTCAGCGGGCTCTCTCGCTGCTGTCCGGTCACCCGGCGGCGAACGACGCGGCACGTACCGTCGCGGTCAGTGTTGCTGCCGCGCGCTGGGGGCTCGGCGACGCCGCACACGGCGAGGACATCGGGGAGAGCGACAACGGCTCGGTCGGCGGCAACGGCGTCGCCGGCGACGACCGCATGGCCCGGCAGGACGCCGTGGCCGACGACAACAGCCGCACCACAAAAACGGACAGCGGCACGGACACATCCGGCACCGATCCCTCCGGAACCCGCGCGGCGACCCGCCGTGAACTGCTCGCCCTGGCCGATCGCTGGCTCACCCTGTGGCGGCCGCACGCCTGAGAACCACCCCGATCGGAGGCGCGTCGCGTCACAGGGTCGCGCGCTGCAGCCTGACCCCGTAGTGCGCCGTGAGTTCGGCCATGCTGCGCGCCCCACTGCGGCGCGCGAGATCGAGCACGATCCCGGCGCACGCGAGGGAGTCGCTGAGCGCATTGTGGTGCTCCGCGACCTCCGCCCCCGCCGCGCGGGACGCCGACGGCAAAGCGTAGGAACGCAGCGTGTAGGCCGCGCGGGCCAAGCGGAGAGTGCACGCGTAGTCCCACTTCCGAGCGGTTCCGCCGCACGCCCGGTTCGCCGCCTTGATCACGCCGGTGTCGAAGACGGCATTGTGTGCCACCAGAACCGAATCCGGATCCTCCGGGCTGATGTTCTCGCACATCCAGTCCCACAGCAGGTCGAACGTGGGCGCGTGGGCGACGTCCGCGGGCCGGATGCCGTGGATCCGGACGTTGCCGGGCTCGAACCCGTCGTGGCCGAGCGGCGGACGGATGAGTGAGTACCGGGTGTCCACCACCTGACCGTCCCGGACCCGTACCACCCCCAGGGCGCATGCGGACGCAGGGCTGCGATTGGCGGTCTCGAAATCTATGGCGGTGAAACTGACGGGCACCCGATCAGGGTAGGCAACGCCTCCGACATGGCATGTCGCTCACACGGAGGCCATGGCGCGGGTCTCGTACCACGCGTCCGCCTTCTCCACGGCCTGGCGGATCTGGGCGGTGTCGAGCTCATGGTGCAGCGCGTATGCCACGGCCTGCAGCGGGAAGATCCGGGAGTGCAACTGCGCGCGCAGATAGTTCTCCTCGTCCGTGGCCTGGCGCACGCTGGACCAGCCGAACCAGAGTCCCAGGGACGCGACGTCGTACGCGGGATCGCTCATGCTCGCGTGGTCCCAGTCGATCACGCCCACCAGGTGATCGTCCTGCCACAGCATGTTGGAGCCCATGAGGTCCCCGTGCACGAGCCGCGGCGGGACGTTGTCCAGGGCCACGAGGTCCTCGATCGCATTCATGGCGCGGTCCCGGTTCCGCGGGAGCAGCAGCGGCAGCACCTGGTCCAGCAGGACGTGGCGACGGCGGTGACCGCCCCAGTGCTGACCGGGCCGGTCCAGCCACGGTTCCGCCGCGCGCGCGTCCGCATCATGTACCTGCTCGAGGACCCTGCGCAGCTCCCGCGGGTCCGCGTGCCCCGGCGGGCGGGGGCTGCCCGGGATCCACGTCATCCCCACCGCGGTGTACCGCCCGTCCTGCAGCACGGGGGTCAGGGGGCGCGGCACGGCGAAGTCGAACTCCGGTAGCCGCGACAGCGCACGGGTACGCCTGCGCACGTTCTCCCCCGAGGTCGGGTTCTTGGCGATCCGAACGCTCATCACGTGCCCCGCGTTGACCACGATGTGCGCGGACCCGCCTGCGTGCAGCTCCCACTCGGAGCGATCCACGCGCACCCTGGCCTCCGCCAACACAGCCTCGACAGCCGGAGCGAAAGGTAGGTGTCCGCACGCGAAAGTCATGGGTCAGTCCTCTGGCTCCGGTTCCAGGGGGGACGCCACTGCTGCTTCCGGCCCGTCCTGCCGCGCGGTCCCACTCGAACCCGCGAGCAGCTGCAACAAGTGCGGCAACACGGCGGCCATGGCCTCCGCACGATGGCTGATCCTGTTTTTGTGCTCTGGGCTCAACTGCGCGCAGCTGAGGCCGTCCTGGCCGTCCGGGGCGAAGATCGGGTCGTAGCCGAACCCGTTCTCCCCCGCGGGTTCGCGCAGAATGTTCCCGGGCAGCTCACCCGTGACCACGTGCTCGGCGCCGTCCGGTGCGACGACCGCGGCGGCGCACAGGAAGGAGCCGCGGCGGTTCTCGGGGGCGATGTCCCCGAGCTGGGCGAGCAGCAGCTGGAGGTTGGCGGCGTCGTCGCCGTGGACCCCGCTCCACCGCGCGGAGAAGATGCCCGGGGCGCCGCCCATGACGTCCACGCTGAGTCCCGAGTCGTCCGCGAGCGCGATGAGTCCCGTCTCCGCGGCGGCAGTGCGCGCCTTGAGCAGCGCGTTCTCCTGGAACGTAACGCCCGTCTCGACGACGTCGCTCAGCCCGGCCGTGCGCGCGTCCACCACGATCCCGGGATCCGTCAGCCCCGCGTCGCGGAGCATGGCCTGCAGCTCGCGCACCTTGCCCGCGTTCTGTGTCGCGAGCACCACGCGGGCACCGCGTACGTCATCGGCCACGGGTGGCCTCCAGGGTCTCCCGCTGGATCTCGGCCAGCTGGGCGCACCCGGCCACGGCGAGGTCGAGCAGCACGTCCAGTTCGGCGCGCTTGAACGGTGCGCCCTCGGCCGTGCCCTGGACCTCCACGAAGTCCCCCGAGCCGGTCACGACGACGTTCATGTCGGTTTCCGCGCGCACGTCCTCCACGTACGGCAGGTCCAGCATGGGAACACCGTCGATGATCCCCACGGACACGGCCGAGACCGTGTCGATGAGGGGGTTGACCCGCGGCTTGAGGATACCGTTGTCGTGGGCCCAGCGGATGGCCTCGGCGAGCGCGACGTACGCGCCGGTGATGGACGCGGTGCGCGTACCGCCGTCGGCCTGCAGGACGTCGCAGTCGAGGACCACGGTGTTCTCCCCGAGGGCCTTGAGGTCGATGATCGAACGCAGGGAGCGGCCGATCAGACGCGAGATCTCATGGGTGCGGCCACCGACCTTGCCCTTGACCGATTCGCGGGCCGAGCGCGTGGAGGTGGCGCGCGGGAGCATGGCGTACTCCGCGGTGACCCAACCCCGGCCCTCACCCTTGAGCCAGCGAGGCACGCCCTCCGTGAGGGACGCGGTGCACAGCACACGGGTGCCGCCGAATTCGATCAGGGCGGAACCCTCGGCCTGTTCGGACCAACCGCGGGTGATGGTGATGGGCCGCAGTTCGTCGACGGCGCGCCCGTCCGCTCGTACCAGCCCCGATGCGGCGGAGCCACCCTCGCCCGTGGAATTCTCGGTGGATCGTGCCGGCTCGGTAGGCGAAGTCATGGGTTTCAGCCTAGTCCCCGGTCACCGCGCTTGCCAATGCAGTGAACGACTGGTCGGTCGGCCCGGCAACGTCGTAACTCGTGGCCACGCGGGCCACCGTGACCGGACCGGAGAACGCTCCGGCGGCCTCCGCCGTGGCCGTGTCCACCGAGTTCCACACGGGCAGGTGGGTCAGCAGCAACCGACGCACACCCGCGGCGGTCGCGGTCTCTCCCGCGCGCTTGCCCGTGAGGTGGATTCCGCGCAGATGGTCCTCGCGGCCCTCCTGGTAGGCGGCCTCGCACAGGAACACGTCCGCGTCGCGGGCCGCTGCCACGAGCTCGTCGCACACGTCGGTGTCCCCCGAATACGTGAGGACTTCCGTGCCCTGGGCCCCGCGGTACTCGACGCGCAGCGCATAGGGCTCGGGGCACGGGTGGTTCACTGGGTGGGGTGTGACCGTGAACGGACCCACGGTCACGGGCTGGTTGGCCTGCCACACGTGGAAGTCGAACTCGGTGTCCATCGAGTGCTCGGGCGGCAACAGGTGCAGCTGGTTGAGGTAGCCGTGCAGCATGGACGGACCGTAGATCGGGATGCGACCGCCCTGCCATCCGCGGGGATCCCACTTCACGGCCACGTGCAGACCGCCCACGTCCACGCAGTGGTCCGGGTGCAGGTGGGAGAGCATGATCGCGTCGATCTCGTGCAGGTCGATGTGGCGCTGCAGGACACCCAGGGCACCGTTGCCCATGTCCAGCACGATGCGCCACGTGCGCCCGTGCGCGTCCTCGCCGGAGAGCAGGTAGCACGAGGCGGGGGCATCGGGCCCGGGAAAACTTCCGGTGTTACCGATCACTGTGAGGATCATGGGTGATCGCCTTTCTGGTGCCGACTCAGCGCTGAGCCGCGTGGATCGTGGCGAGGGAACCGGTGGGGTACTGCTCCGCGACGGACGCCGTGTGCCGGACGCGGACCACTTCGGGGCCCAGGAACCGTTGGGCGAGGACCTCGAAGCTCACGGGATCCCCCGTGGCCAGGAATTCGTGGTGGGGAGCGAGCTCGGGATCCCGCTCGAGGTGGTTGTCCAGCAGGCAGCGGTAGACGTCCCGCGAGGCCTCTTCCGAGGACGAGACCAGGTTCACGCTCTCGCCCATGACGTAAGAGATCACCGCCGTGAGCAGCGGGTAGTGCGTGCACCCGAGCACCAGGGTGTCTACGCTCGCGTCCTTGAGGGGCTGGAGGTAGTGCTGGGCGGTGCGCAACAGATCGGGCCCCGTGGTGACGCCGCGCTCCACGTACTCCACGAATTCGGGGCACGCCACGGACGTGATTTCGAGCTGGGGTGCGGCCGCGAACGTGTCGTCATACGCGCGCGAGCCGATCGTCGCCTCGGTGCCGATCACCCCCACCCGACCGGAGCGCGTGGTGGCCACCGCGCGGCGCACCGCGGGTTGGATGACCTCGGTCACGGGGATGTTGTAACCGCGCGTGTAACGCTCGCGCGCATCCCGCAGCACTGCGGCGGACGCGGTGTTGCACGCGATCACGAGCAGCTTGACCCCGGAGTCCACGAGGTCGTCCATGATGCGCAGGGCGTTGGAACGCACCTCGGCGATCGGCAGGGGCCCGTAGGGGCCGTGCGCGGTGTCACCGACGTAGAGGATCTCCTCGTTGGGCAGCTGGTCGATGATCGCCCGCGCCACCGTGAGCCCGCCCACACCCGAATCGAACACGCCGATGGGCGAGTTGGGATTGGGACCGGTGGGACGTTCGTGCACCTGCATACCGGAAAACTGTAGTGCTTTTCGCGCGCGCCCTCGCGCATGAGACGTGTGACCTTGGCGATCCCCGGTCACCGGGGCGGCAGGGTCTTCAGTAGCGCGTTCATGAGGGTCTCCTGAAGCCAGGAGACGAAGTTGTAGACCACACCCATGTACTGCTCCACGTCCTCGGCCCGGCCGAAGTCGGTCAGCTCGGCCACGCGCTCGGCGGCCTCGGTCGAGTCGATGTTCAGCCGGGAGGCCAGCACCAGGCGGACGTCGTTGAGCGAGCGCGCGAAGTCCTGTGCCTGCGCCACGCTCAGCACCACGGGCTGGGATTCCAGGGCCAGGGAGGACGCACGCAATGCCGCGGTCTTGCGTTCGCGCAGCGAGCGGTCCGTGAGTCGCCGGAACTCCGCGGCCTGTTCCGGGTCCGACGACGCCGCGGGCAGCAGCCTGCGCACCGCCGGGTCCGTGGGTTCGGCCACCTCCTCGTCCCAGCCGAGCAGCGCCTCGAGCGGGTCGTCGTTGCGAGCCGGTCCGTCCTCGCGCGCTGCGGGCGCCAGGGTCTCCCCCACGTCCGAGAACAGTTTCTGCAACAACCGCACCTCGGGGGCCTCGAACCGACCGACGATGCCCTTGCGCGTGCGCTTGAACCCGTGCGCCATCAGTGCTCCCCCGCCTTCTCGTACGTGGCCCACAGGCCGTAGCCGTGCAGCGAGCTCACGTGCGTCTCCGCCTCCTCGAGGGTTCCCGTGAACACGATCGAGCGGCCCCGGTTGTGCACCTCGAGCATGAGTGTGCGGGCCTTGGCGTCCGAGTAGCCGAAGTGGGCGCGGAACACGTAGACCACGTAGCTCATGAGGTTCACGGGATCGTCCCACACCACCACGTTCCACGGCACGTTCATGGCCGTGACCGCCTGCTCCTCCCGTTCGAGCACGGGGGACTCCGCCGGCGCGGAGCTCATCAGGACGGCCGGGATCCGGGCGGGGACGGCGCGGTGCGTAGTGAACATCGCCTCCATGGTAGTCACGGGGACACGGATGTGCGCACGACGGACGGCCCACTAGGCTGGCCACGTGAACGAGCACACCTATTCCTGGCACCCGCAGCCCACGTCCTTGCTGACGGACCACTACGAGCTCACCATGTTGCAGGCCGCGCTCCGGGCAGGCACCGCGTCCCGCCGCAGCGTGTTCGAGGTCTTCGCCCGCAGACTCCCCAACGGCCGCCGCTACGGGGTGTTCGCTGGGATGGGCCGGGTGCTCGAGGGGCTCGAGCAGTTCCGATTCACCGACGAGCAGCTGCGGTTCCTGCGGGACACCGCCGTGGTAGACGCCCAGACCGTGGCGTACCTGGAGAACTTCCGTTTCACCGGCCAGATCCGCGGCTACGCCGAGGGCGAGACGTACTTCCCCCACTCGCCGCTGCTGAGCGTGGAGTCCTCGTTCGCCGAGGCGTGCGTCCTGGAGACCTACATCCTCTCCGTCCTGAACTTCGATTCCGCCGTGGCCTCGGCGGCCTCCCGCATGGTGGGTGCCGCGGGAGAGCGCCCGTGCATCGAGATGGGATCGCGCCGCGCCCACGAGCAGGCGGCCGTGGCCGCGGCCCGCGCCGCCGTGGTCGCGGGCTTCGACTCGACCTCCAACCTCGAGGCCGGTTTCCGCTACGGGGTCAAGACCGTGGGCACCGCGGCCCACTCGTTCACCCTGCTGCACGACTCCGAGGAGCAGGCGTTCCGCGCCCAACTAGACGCGCTGGGTGTGTCCACGACCCTTCTGGTCGACACGTACGACGTCGAACGGGCCGTCACGCTCGCCGTCGAGATCGCGGGCAAGGACCTCGGGGGCGTACGCCTGGACTCCGGCGACCTCGTGACGCAGGCCACGTCCGTGCGCGCGCTGCTCGACAAGCTCGGCAACTCCAACACCCGGATCACGGTCACCAGCGACCTGGACGAGTACGCGATCGCCGCCCTGCGCGCCGCTCCCGTGGACGCATACGGCGTGGGCACGCGCCTCGTCACGGGCTCGGGTGCCCCCACGTCGTCGATGGTCTACAAGCTCGTCTCGCGCGAGGGCGCCTCGGGCGCCATGGAACCCGTGGCCAAGGCGTCCTCCGGCAAGAAGTCGGTGGGCGGCGAGAAGTACGCGCTGCGCCGTCGTGATCCCCAGGGCGTGGCCACACACGAGATCGTGGGCGTGTCGCACATGCCCGAGGACGACGGCGATGACCGCCCCCTGCTCGTGGACTACGTCACCGGCGGCGAGCTGCACGACGGCTACACGGGCCCCGAGGCCGTCACCCGTGCCCGGCAGCGCCACGTCGATTCCGTGGCCGAACTGCCCCGCGCGGCGCGCCGACTCTCCGAGGGCGAGCCCGTGATCCCCACCGTGATCGAACCCGGAACCGCACACTGACCAGGGAGGTAGCCATGCGCACTGCATTGCTGATCGTGGACATCCAGAACGACTTCTGCGAGGGCGGCAGCCTGGCCGTCGAAGGCGGGGCGGCGGTCGCCGCGCAGGTCTCCGAGTACCTCGAGGACCACCACGGCGACTACGTTGCCGTGGCCGCGACCCAGGACTGGCATGTTGACCCCGGGGAGCACTTCAGCGACACCCCCGACTTCGTCACGAGCTGGCCCGTGCACTGCGTCGCGGAGACCACCGGCGCTGACACGCACCCCGATCTCGACACCGAGTACGTCACGGAGTACTTCCGTAAGGGCGCATACGACGCCGCCTACTCCGGTTTCGAGGGCCTGTCCGCCCCGGACGTGGACGTCCCCATGGGGGAACCGGAGGAGGACTCCGACGAAGAACGCGTGAGCCTGGACGACTGGCTGCAGGAACGCGGCGTCGAGGCCGTGGACGTCGTCGGTCTCGCGCTGGACCACTGCGTGCTGGCCACCGCCAAGGACGCCGTGGAGGCCGGCTACGAGACCCGGGTGCTGCTGCCGCTCACCGCGCCCGTGGCAGCCGAGTCCGGTGAGCGGGCGGTCGAGGAACTCGAGGCCGCGGGCGCGGAGGTCGTGACCGACCTGGACTGAACGCCCGCCGCGCCGCCGTGCGGGCCGCGCCGCTTGGCCGCGTCGCCGCGTCGGCCGCTACGCGGCGTCGGCTACTTCCGGCCGATGAACCAGCGCTGCAACAGGGCGATCCGTGCGGTCAGCTGGTCCTCGGAGGCCTGGGCCACGGCCGGGCCTCCGCACTTGGTGCGCAATTCGTTGTGGATCACCCCGTGCGGTGTTCCGGTGCGCGCGGACCACGCGGAGACGTTCTTGGACAGCTGCGAGCGCAGGTCCTTCAGGCGGCGGTGATCCGGCACCGCGGGGGTCTGGGGTGCGTCATGGCCGCTCCGACCGTTGCGCTGGGCCGAGCGCGATTGCCGCTCCCGCAGCAGGGCCGAGACCTGGTCCGCGTCGAGCAACCCGGGGATCCCCAGGTATTCGGCTTCCTCCTCGGAACCAACCGCCGCGCCACCGCCGAAGGCGCCGCCATCGAAGAGCACACCGTGGAAGGACGCGTCCGAGTCCAGGGCCTGGAAGTTGCCCTGGGCCAGGGACGACGACGCCTTGTCCTCGCGGTTGGCCTCATCCAGCAGGTCGTCGTCCCAGCCCGTTTCCATGGGCTGGTCGAAGTCCACGACCCCCGGCATGTTCTTGGGCTTGTCCAACGCGTGGTCCCGCTCCTCCTCCATGGAGTTGGCGAGCGCCATGAGCGTGGGCACCGAGGGCAGGAACACGGACGCGGTCTCCCCGCGCTTGCGGGCGCGCACGAAGCGACCCACCGCCTGGGCGAAGAACAGCGGCGTGGAGGTGGACGTGGCGTACACGCCCACGGCCAACCGGGGCACGTCCACGCCCTCGGAGACCATGCGCACCGCGATCATCCAGCGCTTGTCGGATTCGGAGAACTCGTCGATCTTGTTGGACGCGGTCTTGTCGTCCGAGAGCACCACGGTGGGCCGCTCCCCCGTGATGGCGTGCAACTGTTCGGCGTAGGCCTTGGCGTCCTGGTGGTCCGTGGCGATCACGAGCGCCCCGGCGTCCGGGACGGTGCGCCGCACCTGCGTGAGCCGCTGATCGGCGGCGCGCAGCACGGACGGGATCCACTGCCCGTGCGGGTCCAGGGCGGTACGCCACGCGTGGGACGTGATGTCCTTGGTGAACCCCTCCCCGAGCTGGGCGGCCATCTCCTCACCGGCCGAGGTCCGCCAGCGCATCTGACCCGAGTAGGCCATGAAGATCACGGGACGCACCACGTGATCGTGCAGGGCGTCCGCGTACCCGTACGTGTAATCGGCCGTGGACCGGCGGATCCCGTCCCCGTCCTCCTCGTAGCTCACGAACGGGATGGGCGAGGTGTCCGAGCGGAACGGTGTACCCGTAAGGGCGAGCCGGCGGGTCGCGGGTTCGAAGGCCTCGCGCAGCCCGTCGCCCCAGGACAGGGAGTCACCGGCGTGGTGGATCTCGTCCATGATCACGAGCGTGCGCCCGGCCTCGGTGCGCGCGCGATGCAGCAGCGGCTTGTTGGCCACCTGTGCGTACGTCACGGCCGCGCCCATGTAGCCGCGGCCGTGCTGGCCGTCCGCGTTCTTGAAGTTGGGGTCGATCGCGAGTCCCACGCGCGCCGCGGCGTCGGCCCACTGGCGCTTGAGGTGTTCCGTGGGGGTCACCACGGTCACGCGCTGAACGGTCCCCGCGTCATGCAGCTTCTTGGCCACGGTCAACGCGAAGGTCGTCTTACCCGCACCAGGGGTCGCCACGGCCATGAAATCACGCGGTTGGGTTTGTTCGTAGCGGTGGATCGCCTCCGCCTGCCACGCGCGCAACTTGGGCGCGGTCCCCCACGCCGCCCGGTCCGGATAGGCCGGCGGGAGATCCGCCGCGGCTCCGAAAAGGGACATTTGATCGCTGTCAGACACGTGGTGCTCGTCCTCTCCGCGCGCTCGTTGGCGCGCATCCACTCCGGTCCCGTCACACGGATCGGGGGTCTCGCTCGCGCGGACGACGACGCTCGGATCGCCGTCGTACGAGGCACGGACGACGACGCCGCCCGCGCGACCCCGCACGGCAAAGGCGCCCGCTGAGCGCGGGCGCCGCCGGTGGTCCCGCCCGGCGCGGGACCTCACGAGAAGGGAAGGGTGGTCAGTTCTCGGGCTCGTCCTTGCCGGGACGCAGGCCCTGGTAGATCTCCTTGCACTCCGGGCACACGGGGAACTTCTGGGGATCCCGACCCGGGGTCCACACCTTGCCGCACAGGGCGATCACGGGTTCGCCGGACAGTGCCGACTCCATGATCTTCTCCTTCCGGACGTAGTGCGCGAACCGCTCGTGATCACCGGGTTCCTGCAGCTGCCGGGTGTCCTCGCGCTCGATCGTGGAGGTGCCACCCACGGTCTCGGGCTTCGTGCCGAACAGACCGTTGCTGATCACCCGGGAGGAGCGCACGGAAGGATCCGTGAATTCCTGGGCTTCGGTGATTTCCATGTCCCCCACTCTACCCCGCGCACCGGGCCCGGCTCACCGGTAGGCGGCCACCTCCTGGAGCAGTTCGGGCCCGCGCGCGTCCAGCCACTTACCGCCCGAACGCACGCCGATCCACAACACCACGAAGCCTTCCACGAGGCCCACGGCGAGCGCGAGCCAGCACCACACGGCGGCTCCCGTGACGAGGTACACGATCAGCAGGATCCCGGCCGGGAGCGCGAGCAGGGCCATGAGACCCATGATCACGAACTGCACCACCAGGTTGAGGATCGTGAACCCCTGAGGTGTCTTCATGGGGGACGCGCCCGGGGGCGGCGTGGGATACGTGTACCGGGCCGAGACGATCGAGACAACGCCGGCGCCACCGAGCAGGATCCCCACGCACACGCCCACCACGGCGGGCAGTGCGTCCCAGCGCTGCACGCCCGCGAGCCAGAGCACGATCGAGAGCAGCACCAGCGGCACGGCCACGATCAGCAGGGCCACCACGCGCCCCAGCCGATCCGCACGCCCGGAGACCGGTGCCAGGACGTGAAGGCTGAACGCGGTGTTGTCGTAGGAGACGTCCGCGGAGATCGCGTACGCCATGAGCAGCGACACGAACAGGGGCAGCGCCCACAGACTGAACCCCGACTCACCCGCGATGAACCAGAAGACCGCCCCGATCGCGGGGATCATGAGCAGCGACGCCGAGTAGCGCGGGTCCTTGAGCCAGTACGTGAGACACCGTGCGGCCACCGCACCCCATTGGTTCGCCGGGAACCGGTCGAACAGACCGACGCCCTCCTGCGGGCGGGACGTCCCCCGGGCGGCTCCGCCGGCGGCGTCGCCGAGGGCACGGCGCAGACCCGCACACGTAACGACCACGAGCAGGAGCAGCGTGACCAGGGAGATCGCCACTCGGGCGAGGGCCGCGAGCCAGTGACCCGACGCGACGTCGCCGGGGACCGCCCAGGTAGCACCGAGGGGGGTCCACGCGAGAACTCCCGCCCATGTGGGCAGCAGCTGCCACACCTGGCCCAGGCCGGTCGCGAACAAGGAGATGAGGGGCCCCAGCAGCACAACGAGAACCAGCACGACCATGGAGATGATCTCGTTCGTGCGCCGCCCCTTCGCGAAGTTCGCGCCCAGGGCCGTAACGCAGCGCGAACCGACGAACGCGAGCAGGGCGCCGATGATCGCGCACGGTATTGCCGCAATGAGCGCCACCGTGGAACCGCGCCACGAGAACAGCCAGCCGAGCAGGGCGATCACGGTCAGCACCCCCGGGATCCCGACGACCGCGCCCGCCACCTGGCCGGCCACCAGACCCGTGGTGCTCAGGGGGAACAGGGCGAGCCGGGAAGGGTCCAGCGTGGAGTCGGCCTTGGACGAGACCAGCGGTACGAGCCACCAGCCCACGAGCAGCAGGGAACCCAGCAGGACCGACGCGACCACCACGGTCTCGAGGGCTTCACCCCCGAGCGCGATCAACGCGGTCAGCGCCATCCCCAGGAGGAACAGTGCGTAGAGGCCACCCAGAATCGTGCCCACCAGGATCCACGTGCTGCGGGTCAGGGTGTTGATGAGCACGCGCCATTTCAGCCCGGCCAGCCGCCGGGCCTCCTCGAACGCCCCGATGCTGCGCGTGACGGGTTCACCCCCGCCGTGCGAGGGGCGCACGGAGGCGGGAACGGCGGCGTCGGGCGCGACGTCCTGTGCGGGGCCTTCTGCGAATGCGGTGTCGAGGTGGTCGGGAGCCGCGGCGTCGCGCGGGTCGTTCACTCGGGACGCAGCCACTGCAACCCCTCCCCCGCTTCGGTGCGTCCGCCCACCAAGGACACGAACCGGTCCTCGAGGGACATGCCGGCGCACACCTCGTCCATGGTCCCCTGCGCGAGGACACGGCCTTGGTCCATCACGGCCACGTGATCGCACATGCGCTGCACAAGGTCCATCACGTGGCTCGAGACCACCACGGTGCCGCCCGAATTCGTGTACTGGTGCAGCAGCGATCGGATGTTCGCGGCGGAGACCGGGTCCACCGACTCGAACGGCTCGTCCAGCACGAGCAGGCTGGGTGCGTGGATCATGGCCGCGGCCAGGGCGATCTTCTTCGTCATACCCGCGGAGTAGTCCTGCACCTGGCGCCCCGCTGCGTCCTGCAGGTCCATGGCCACGATGAGGTCCTCGGTCCGCTGCGCGACGAGCTCGCGGTCCATCCCGCGCAGCAGACCCGAGTAGGTCACGAGCTGGCGTCCCGTGAGCCGGTCGAACAGGTGGGCGCCGTCGGGCAGCACACCCATGCGTCGCTTGGCGGTCACGGGATCACGCCACACGTCCACCAGCTCGTCGCGGCTTCCCCCGCCCACGAGCACCGAGCCCGCGGAGGGGCGCAGCAATCCCGTGGCCATGGACAGCGTGGTCGTCTTGCCAGCGCCGTTACGCCCCACGAGGCCGTAGAAGGAGCCCCGCGGCACCGTGAGGTTCACATGATCCGCGGCGGGTCGGCCGGACTGGCCGTAGAACTTGGTGAGGTCCCGCACGGCGAGCGCGGGCGTCCCCGTGCCGGAGTGCGGCGCGGGGTCTCGGGGCGCGTACTGCGTGGTGGCATGGGGCGCCGCATACCCCTGGGCGGCCTCAGGGGGTGCCGCATGCTGGGGTGCTCCCTGCTGCTCGGTCGAGGGGTTGTTCGCCACGGGTCCCCCGGCGCCGGGGGCGGGCTCGCGGCGCGGGGTCGTGGGTCCGTTCACTGGGCTACTCATGTCACCAATGTACTGAGTGACCCGCGTGGCATGGCGGATTCACCGGACCTCGTCACTGTCGACCCGAGGATCCCCCAACCCTTCACCGGGGCCGCTGAACGACGCCCGTCCGGGGCCGCGCGTCGCCGCAAGGCCCACCGCCCGTACCGGTCGACTTCAGCCGCAGCCCGGACATCAGCGGCAGCCTAAAAGAGCGCCCGCATCAACTGGGCGCGCGCGGCCACCACGCGGGTATCCTCCGCCCCGACGACGTCGAAGAGGTCCACGAGGCGCGCCCGCGCGGCATCCTTGTCGTCCCCGGCCGTGGTGCGCACGAGGTTGAGCAGGCGCCGGAACGCGTCCTCCACGTGCCCACCGGAGAGGTCCAGGTCCGCGACGTCCAGAGCGGCCTGCACGTTCGTGGGATCAGCGGCCGCGGCTTCCCGCACGGCGGTCGCGTCCATCGCGCTCACGCGCTGCAAGAGGTGCACCTGGGCGAGTGCGAGCTTGGCGTCGTGGTCACCCGGGTTCTCCGCGAGCGCCTTGTTGTAACTGGCCTCCGCGCCGGCCAGGTCCCCGGCCTCGAGTTTGTCCAGGGCCTCCTGGTGCAGCGGGGGCAGGGGTTTGGGCTCGTTCGCCGCGACCGGTTCGGCCGTTCCCGTGACGCCGTTTTGCTGCGCGAGGCTTACGAGCTCGGTCAGCAGCTCACGCAACTGCTGTTCCGAGACCGTGGAGTTCACGAGCGGCACCACGCGCCCACCGAGCAATGCGAGCACGGTGGGAACGGTCTGCGCCTGGAACGCCTGCGCGATCTGCGGTTCCGCGGCGGCGTCCACGGTCCCCAGCATGAGCCGACCCCGGAACTCGTCCACGACCCGCCCGACCACGTCCACGAACGTCTCCGACTCCGGGCTCTGGGGCGCGTGCAGCACCACGACCACAGGGTACGTCGCGGACGCCTCGGCGTAGCGCTGGAAGTTCGCGGTGGTCAGCTCCACGCGATAGCTACCGGCGCCCGCGGACGCCGCCGCGGCGTCGTCGTTCGGCGCACCCGTCCGGGCACCGCCCGACGCGCCGAGATCCACGGCACCGCGCACGGACGCAGGAACCGCTTGCTCGTCCCGTGGGGGCTGCTGGTCCGGGGTGGAACGGGGGAATTCGCTCATGGGAACCTCCTTCGACGGCGAGTCCGCGACATGGGACGCGGACTCGATCGTGCGCCCTGTTCCCGGGCGCACGGACGGGTGTCTTTTGCTCCCATTATGTGCACCGGGAACGCTGGAAGTCCCGGCGGCCCAGCGTTGTACGCTTCCGGCGTGAGCACATCCCCAGGAGCGCAGGGTCGGCCCCCCGCGCGTTTCCGTCCGACCCGCCACCGCTTCGAGGTGCCGCCCGAACCCGCTGCGGGTGGAGAGCCCGTGCGGCGTGCGCCGTGGGACCACCCCGTGAACACGCGGACGCATCCCATCCAGACGGGCTTCCTGCTCACCGTGGGCGTGGGGATCGCGCTGCTGGGCTACTACGTGCTGACCAACGTGGGCGGGCTCGTGGGGTGGATCGTCACGGCCGCGTTCATCTGTCTGGGGATGGATCCCCTGGTCCGCCGGCTCGAGACCAAGGGGTTGCCCCGCGCGGTGGCCGCCGGGGTGGTGATCCTGGCCCTGGCCCTGGTGATCACCGCGTTCATCATGGTCGTGGTCCCCCGCATGATCGAGCAGGCCCAGCAACTCGTGGCCCGCGCCCCTGAGCTCGTGACCGAGTTCATGAACTCCGAGTTGTTCCAGGGCCTGGACGACCGCTTCGACATCGCCGCGTCCGTGCAACACACCACCGGGGCCTTCCAGGAACGCCTCGCCACGGACGAGAACCTACTGGGCGGGATGTTCGGTTCGGTCGTGAGCGTGAGCGGCGTGGTGATCAATGCAGTGACCGGGACGCTCATCGTCATGGCGCTGAGCCTGTACTTCCTCTTCTCGCTGCCCACGATCAAGGCCTGGTGCTATCGCCTGGCCCCCGCGAGCAAGCGCGCCCGGGTCAAGCACCTGGGCGACCAGATGACCAAGGGCGTGGGCAACTACGTCATGGGTCAGGCGTGCGTGGCACTGCTCAACGCGCTCGTCGCGTTCATCCTCATGAACGTCACGGGGGTCCCCTACGCCACACTGCTGGTCCTGTTCGTCGCGCTGCTCGCGTTCGTCCCCCTGGTGGGTGGCGTGCTCGCCGGCATCCTCGTGACGCTCATGGCCACGCTCGGCGGGTGGGACACCGCGATCCCGTTTGCCCTGTGCTACTTCGCGTACCTCCAGCTCGAGGCCTACGTGGTCTCGCCCAGGATCATGGCCCGCGCGGTGGCCGTTCCCGGCGCGGTCGCGGTGATCGCGGTGGCCGCCGGCGGTGCGCTGTGGGGCATCCTCGGTGCGCTCGTCGCCATCCCCACCGCGGCCGCGGGACTGCTGCTGGTGCGCGAGGTCTTCGTCCCGCGGCAGGACGCGCGCTGACGGCGGCGGCGACGCCGTTGTACCCCGCCGCGCCGCGTCGTCGCCCGTGCAGGTGGGGGCGCGTCGTCGTCCGAGCAGGCAGGTGCGGGCCGTCGTCCGCGGCGGCAGCTCCGTGCCGTTGCCGCCCATGCCGACGCGCGGCATCGTCGCCGGTGCACAAGAGCGCGTCAGCCAGGGGCAGCCGGACCGCTAGGCTGTCCTGGTGCGTTTAGTGATTGCAGACTGCTCGGTCCGGTACGAAGGGCGCTTGAACGCGCACCTGCCCCTGGCTCGTCGGCTCATCATGCTCAAGGCGGACGGCTCGGTGCTGATCCACTCCGACGGCGGATCCTACAAACCGCTGAACTGGATGAGCCCGCCCGCCACGATGCACGTGCGCGAACCCTCCGACGAGCTTGCCGCGGACGGTGTGAGCGAGGTGTGGGAGGTCCAGGCGGGCAAGTCCGACGACCGGCTGATCATCCACATCATGACCGTCCACTCCCAGCTCACCCACGACCTCGGCACGGACCCCGGATTGGTCAAGGACGGCGTGGAGGCCGATCTGCAGCGGTTGCTCGCCGAGCAGATCACCCTGCTCGGGGACGGGTTCTCCCTGGTGCGTCGCGAGTACCCCACGAGCATCGGCCCCGTGGACATCCTCGCGCGGGACGCCGGCGGGGCCACGGTGGCCGTGGAACTCAAGCGCCGCGGTGACATCGACGGCGTGGAGCAGCTGACCCGCTACCTCGAACTGCTCAACCGCGATCCCCTGTTGAGCCCCGTGCGAGGTGTCTACGCGGCCCAGCAGATCAAACCGCAGGCCCGTGTCCTCGCGCGCGACCGCGGCATCGAGTGCCTGACCCTGGACTACGACGAGATGCGCGGCAACGTGGACACCCAGTCCCGCCTCTTCTGATCAGCCCCCTATGCCGGAACCCGTCTGCGGATAGCGTGGGAGGAAAACGGTCATATTCTCGGACCTCGTAGTAAATCACCTGATGCCGATTGACCCTGGGACGACAGTGTGTGATGCTTGAGGTGTTCTCGCATCATGTTTGACATGCTCGCAGGAATGGTAGCGAGCGTGAAGTTCTGACTGGCGCTGTGGCACAACATCTTGTGAGCCGCATCCACAGCCTTCTCGCGGTACCGGTTCAGGTGCACAATCGTGTGCACGCACTACATACTCCAGAAGGAGATGCCCCATTATGGCTCAGGGCACCGTTAAGTGGTTCAACGCAGAGAAGGGCTTCGGCTTCATCACGCCGGACGGCGCTGATGGCGACGTCTTCGTGCACTACAGCGAAATCCAGTCGGGCGGCTTCCGCACCCTCGAAGAGAACCAGCGCGTCGAGTTCGAGATCGGTCAGGGCCAGAAGGGCCCGCAGGCCACCGGCGTGAACGTCATCTGATATTCGCCGGACGAAACCCCCGTCGCCTTTCGAGGTGGCGGGGGTTTTCTCGCGCCCGCTGTGACGCGAGCGAGTCGCGGGGCCGGGTGAGCTGAGGGGCAGATGCCGGGACGCACAGGACGTTCGCACGCCGCGGCAATCCCACTCCACAGAATGTCAAGTGGAGCAGAAGCAGCTCAGCGCGCCAAAATCTGCTTCTGCTGAGTAGGAGCAGGGGTGTGGGTGGGCGCGGCGGGTTATCCGAGGAGCGCCGCGGGGGCGGTCAGTTCCACCTGCGCGCCATGCGGCGCTGCACCTTGGCTCCCGCTCCGGCCAGATGGTCCACGAAGTGCTCGTAGCCGCGGTCGATGTGCCCCGCCCCGGAGACCTCGGTGACCCCGTGGGCCGCCATCCCCGCGATCACGAGAGCCGCGCCGGCCCGGATGTCCATGGCTTCCACGGGAGCACCCGACAGCTTGTTCGACGGGACGCCGTCCACCCGGGCGTGATGCCCGTCCAGGCGCACACGCGCACCGAGCCGCTCAAGCTCCGCGGTGAATCCCCACCGGGCCTCGAACACGTTCTCCGTGATGATCCCACTACCCTCGGCCACCGCGTTGAGCGCCACCACGAACGGTTGCAGATCCGTGGGGAACCCCGGATAGGGCAGGGTCGAGACGTTGATGGCTTTGGGCCGCTCGGGACCGCGCACCACGAACCGCCCATCGGCGGTGTTGATCTCGCAACCCGCGCAGCGCAGCTTGGCCAGCACCACGTCCAGGTGTTCCGGTTCCGCACCCGCGATCTCCACGCGACCGCCCGTGACCGCGGCGGCAAAGGCCCACGTCCCGGCCACGATGCGGTCCGGGACCGTGCGGTGCGTGACCGGGTGCAGCCGCGGGACCCCCTCGACCATGATCGTGGTGGAACCGAGCCCCTCGATCCGTGCACCCATGGCCTGCAGCATCCGGCCGATGTCCACGATCTCCGGTTCGCGGGCCACGTTGTCCAACACCGTGACGCCCCGGGCGGTCGTGGCCGCGGTCATCAGATTCTCGGTGGCCCCCACGGAGGGGTAGCCCAGTCGATAGGTCGCACCCGTCAGACCGTCCGGTGCACTAGCTCGCAGGAACCCGCGTTCGATGGTCAGCCGGGCCCCCATGGCCTCGAGTCCCGCGCGATGCATATCCAGGCCCCGGGTTCCGATCGCGTCCCCGCCCGGCAGGGCGACCTCGGCCTGGAGGCAGCGCGCCATGAGCGGGCCCAGCACGGAGATGGACGCCCGCATGGCCCGCACGAGGTCGTAGTCGGCCTGGTGACCGAGCTCCTCCGGGACGTCGATGGTCACGCTGTGCGCCGAGGGCTCGTACGAGACCTCGCACCCGAGCCGGCGCAACAGCTCCGCCATGATCGTGACGTCCTGGATCTCGGGGACGTTGGTGATCGTGGAACGGCCCGTGGCGAGCAGCGCCGCAGCCATGAGCTTGAGCACACTGTTCTTGGCGCCGTACACGGGCAGCTCACCGTTGACCTTCGTGGGCCCGTGTACTTCGATCTTCTCTTCCATGCATTCTCCTCGATCACGAGTACGGGACAGTCCGCCGTGACACCTGGGCCAGCGCACCACGGTAGGCGAACGACGTCGACCCCCGCACCCGAAGGCACGAGGGTCGACGTCGACCGGTCACGCGGTACCGCTCAGGCGGAACGCGCCTCCGAATCCAGGGAGACCTCGTCCGCAACCACCGTGACACGGTTGTTGTCCACGGAGACGAACCCGGAGTCGATGCTGCCCACGAGACGGTCGCCGTCCACACGGTCGATGGCGAACTCCCCCGGCTTGAGCAGCCCCGCCATGGACTCGTGTCCCGGCATGATGCCGATGTCGCCCTCGGTGGTGCGTACCCGCACGAGGCGCGCGGTACCCGTCCAGATCTTGCGATCCAGGGCGACGATTTCCACGATGAGTTCGGCCATGATTACTTCTCGCCCGTCTCGGCCTTGATCTCGTCCCAGCGCCGCATGACGTCGTCCAGGCCGCCGACGTTGTAGAACGCCTGCTCGGGGACGTTGTCCAGCTCGCCGTCGCAGATCTTGCCGAAGGCTTCGACGGTCTCCTCGAGGGGAACCGTGGAGCCCTCCACGCCGGTGAACTGCTTGGCGGTGTAGGTGTTCTGGGACAGGAACTGCTCGATGCGGCGGGCGCGGGAGACCACGACCTTCTGCTCCTCGGAGAGTTCTTCGACACCGAGGATCGCGATGATGTCCTGCAGTTCCTTGTTCTCCTGCAGGATCCCCTTGACGCGGGTGGCCACGTCGTAGTGGGTCTGGCCCACGTACTGCGGGTCCAGGATGCGGGAGGTCGAGGACAGCGGATCGATCGCGGGGTACAGACCACGCGAGGCGATCTCACGCGAGAGCTCGGTGGTCGCGTCCAGGTGCGCGAACGTGGTCGCGGGAGCCGGGTCGGTGTAGTCGTCAGCGGGCACGTAGATGGCCTGCATGGACGTGATGGAGTGACCACGGGTCGAGGTGATGCGCTCCTGGAGCACACCCATCTCGTCCGCGAGGGTGGGCTGGTAGCCCACGGCGGAGGGGATCCGGCCCAGCAGCGTGGAGACCTCGGAACCGGCCTGCGTGAACCGGAAGATGTTGTCGATGAACAACAGCACGTCCTGGTTCTGCACGTCGCGGAAGTACTCCGCCATGGTCAGACCGGTCAGGGCCACGCGCAGACGCGTTCCGGGCGGCTCGTCCATCTGGCCGAACACCAGGGCGGTGTCCTTGAGAACGCCTGCCTCCTCCATCTCGACCCACAGGTCGTTGCCCTCACGGGTACGCTCACCAACGCCGGCGAACACGGAGGTACCGCCGAAGTTGCGGGCCACACGCGTGATCATCTCCTGGATCAGCACGGTCTTGCCCACGCCCGCGCCGCCGAAGAGGCCGATCTTACCGCCCTTGATGTAGGGGGTCAGCAGGTCGATGGACTTGATGCCCGTTTCCATCATCTCGGTGCTGCCCTCGAGCTCCGCGAAGGACGGGGCCTTGCGGTGGATGGGCCAGCGCTCCTGGATGTCCAGCTCGGAGGTGGGCAGGTCCAGCGCGTCACCGAGTACGTTGAAGATGTGGCCCTTGACCACGTCACCCACGGGCACGGAGATGGGGGCGCCCGTGTCCTGCACGGGGGTCCCGCGCACCAGACCGTCGGTCTGCTGCAGGGAGATCGCGCGCACCACGTTGGTGCCCAGGTGCTGTGCCGTCTCGAAGGTGATCCGGCGGGGCTGGCCGTTGAACTCGTAGTCCGCGGTCAGCGCATTGTAGAGGTCGGGGACCTGGTTCTCGGGGAACTCGACGTCGACCACGGGCCCGATCACCCGGGCGATGCGGCCGGTGGCACCTTCCGAGACCGGCTGGGTGGCCTGGTCGTTGATTGTGGCAGTCATTTCTCTCACTTCGTTTCGGCTGGCAAGGGCGGGCAGCGCGGGCTACAGTGCCTCGGCGCCACTGACGATTTCGGTCAACTCGGTGGTGATCTCGGCCTGGCGGGCGTTGTTCATCAAGCGCGTGTACTTCTTGATGAGCTCGGTCGCGTTGTCCCCGGCGGCCTTCATGGCGCGCTGGCGGGATGCGAGCTCGCTCGACGCCGCGTGGCACAGGGCGGAGTAGATCCGCGCCTTCACGTACCGGGGCAGGATCTGGTTGAAGAGCTCCTCCGCGTTCGGCTCGAACTCGAAGTTGTTCTGCGTCTCTTCGAGGGCCTCGTAACGCTCGGAGATCTCGTCCCCGAGGTCGTTCGCGTCCACGACCTCCAGGGGCAGCAGGCGCAACACCCGGGGCTCCTGGTTCACCATGGAGTTGAACTGCGTGTACACGAGCAGCACCTCGTCCACGCCACCGTCCTCGTACGGGGCGTTGATGTCGCGCATCAATTTGTCCGTGAGTTCCTCGGCGCGCTCGGTCGTGGCGTTGTCCGTGTTGCCCGTCCAGAAATCGTCGTAGTCACGGTGCCGGAAGTCGAAGTACGCCTTGGCCTTGCGGCCCACGAGGTACACGCGCGCTTCCTTGCCCTGCGAACGCAACAGCTCGAGCAACTCCTCCGTGCGCTTGAGCACGTTGGAGGAGTAGGACCCCGCGAGCCCGCGGTCCGACGTGAACACCAGGACGGCCGAACGCCGCACATCGTCGGGGACGGTGGTCAGGGGGTGGGAGATGTTGTGCTGCGTGGCGATCTGGGAGACCGCGCGGGTCAGCGCATTGGCGTACGGGTACGCGGCTTCGAGACTCTGACGGGACTTGTTGATGCGCGAGGTCGCGATCATCTCCATCGCCTTGAAGATCTTCTTCATCGACGACGTGGACGCGATCTTCTGTCGGTAGACCCGAATCTGCGCTCCCATGAAATTTCCTTTCGGCACCGCCGTGGTGCGCCGGATCCCGGCGCACCACGAGAACGGTTACTTCTTGACGATCGTTTCCTGGTTCACAGCGGTCGCGCCCAGGGACTCGTGCTCCTCGACCCCGGCCTCGATCCCGTGCTTGGAACCGTGGAAGTCCCGTTTGACCTCGGCCACGGCCGTCTTGAGCGCCTCGACCGCGTCGTCCTCGAGCTTGCCCGTGGAGTTGATCGAGTCCATCACGTTGGTCGTGCGCCGGACCTGGTCCAGCAGCGCGCGCTCGAAGTCCGCGACGTTGGCGACGTCGACGTCGTCGAGCTGGCCCGTGGTACCGGCCCAGATGGACACGACCTGGTCCGCGACGGGGTACGGCGTGTACTGGGGCTGCTTGAGCAGCTCCATGAGCCGCTCACCGCGGATCAGCTGCTGACGGGACGCGGCGTCCAGGTCCGAGGCGAACATGGCGAACGCCTGCATGGATCGGTAGGACGCGAGGTCCAGTTTCAGCGTGCCGGAGACCTTCTTCATGGCCTTGACCTGCGCGGCACCGCCCACGCGGGACACCGAGATGCCCACGTCCACGGCGGGACGCTGGTTGGCGTTGAACAGGTCCGACTGCAAGAAGATCTGGCCGTCGGTGATGGAGATGACGTTGGTCGGGATGAACGCCGAGACGTCGTTCGCCTTGGTCTCGATAATGGGCAGACCGGTCATGGAGCCCGCGCCCAGCTCGTCGGAGAGCTTGGCGCAACGCTCGAGCAGGCGCGAGTGCAGGTAGAAGACGTCACCCGGGTACGCTTCACGTCCCGGCGGGCGGCGCAGCAACAGCGACACCGCACGGTAGGCCTCGGCCTGCTTGGAGAGGTCGTCGAACACGATGAGCACGTGCTTGCCGCCGTACATCCAGTGCTGACCGATCGCGGAACCCGAGTAGGGGGCCAGGTACTTCAGACCGGCGGACTCGGACGCGGGAGCGGCCACGATCGTGGTGTACTCCAGGGCGCCGTTGTCCTCGAGGGTCTGGCGCACCGCGGCGATCGTGGAGGCCTTCTGACCGATGGCCACGTAGATGCAGCGCACCTGCTTGTCCACGTCACCGGACTCCCAGTTGGAGCGCTGGTTCAGGATGGCGTCCACCGCGATCGCGGTCTTACCAGTCTGGCGGTCACCGATGATCAGCTGACGCTGGCCACGCCCGATCGGGATCATGGCGTCGATGGCCTTCATGCCGGTCTGCAGCGGCTCGTGCACCGACTTACGCATGGTCACGCCCGGAGCCTGCAGCTCCAGTTCGCGGCGACCCTCGGTGGCGATGGGTCCGAGATCGTCCAGGGGCTCGCCCAGGGGGTCCACGACGCGGCCGAGGTAGCCCTCGCCCACGGGCACCGACAACACCTCGCCGGTGCGGTGCACCTCCTGGCCTTCCTCGATGCCCTGGAAGTCACCGAGCACCACGACGCCGATGTCGCGGGTGTCGAGGTTCAGGGCCAGGCCCAGCACCCCGTTCTCGAACTTGAGCAACTCGTTCGCCATGACGGAGGGCAGGCCCTCCACATGCGCGATACCGTCCGCGGCGGACGACACGCGTCCGACTTCTACTCGTTCCACATTGCCGGGATCGTAGGACGCCGCGAACTCATTCAGCGCACTACGGACCTCATCGGCATTGATGGTCACATCGGCCATCTACTGTCCCTGCTCTCTACGTCTTGTGATCATCGCTCGAGCCATGACCACGGTTGTACTTGTCGCGATGCGTTGCCCCCTCGCCGTGCGGCCGCCTCAGCGGTCGGGGGGCAACGTGACGAGATGCCGGCATCGACCGACTCCCCGCGATCCCCGCTGCGCGCGGGGATCAGGCTGCGATCCGCTGCTGCAACTGTTCCAGCCGGTGGGTCACCGATCCGTCGATGACCTCCTCGCCCACCTGCACCCGCAGGCCACCCACCAACGACGGGTCCACCTCCGTGGTGAGCTTCAGGTCCCGTCCGTACAGCCGGTTCAGACCCTGGCGCAGTTTCTCCGTCTGGTCCTCCCGGAGGGGACGAGCCGTGGTGATCCGCGCGATCCAGCGCTGCTGACGGTCCGCGACCCACTCGGCAAAGTGCCCGAGCAGGCGACCGGGTAGTGCGCCCCGGGGTTCGCTCGCCGCGCGTTCGATCAGCAAGGACACCTCCTCCGAGCTCGTCGTCATGAGACGACGGGCCAGGGTGACCTTGGCCTGCGCGCTCGCGCGCGAGTCCGAGAACGCGTTCTGCACCTCGGTGGAGTGATCCAGTACGGACTTGAACCGGATCAGTTCGTCCACGAGGGTCTCGAGCGCGTTCACGCCGCCGCGGTTCTCGGCGGACGCGGCCGCGAACAACACGGCCGTGCGTTCGATCCCGTCACCCAGCTGGCGCTCGGTGGCGCTGCGCTGGGATGCGAGTTCGGCGACGACGTCCACGGCCACCTCGTGCGCGCGGCCGTCGAGCAGCGTGTGCACGAACCGGGCGCGGTCCTCTGCGGGCCGGGAGGGATCCGTGAGAGCGCGGCGCAGTGCGCCGTTCTCGTCCACGATGTCCAGGATCTCGAACAGCTGGTGTGCGATCTCGGGACTCGCGGCAGATGCCCAGCGGTCAACGTCCACGGAGAGCGGACGATAGGGTTCGTTCGATGCTTCTGCCATTACCGTGCAGCTCCCGTGCGACCTTGCTCGGCCTCGAGATCAGCCAGGAAACGATCGACCACGCGGTTGGCGCGATCGTCGTCGTTCAAGGACTCCCCGACGATCTTGGACGCGAGCTGTGTTGCCAAAGTGCCCACCTCGTCACGCAGTGAGACCACAGCGGCCGCACGCTCGGCCTCGATGGCCTTGTGCGCGTTCTCGGTGATCCGCGCGGATTCGAGGTTGGCGCGATCCTTGAAGTCCGCCAGGATCTTCTCGCCCTCGGAGCGAGCTTCCT
This sequence comes from Kocuria sp. PD6, assembly GCF_031844145.1. Classification (NCBI taxonomy): domain Bacteria; kingdom Bacillati; phylum Actinomycetota; class Actinomycetes; order Micrococcales; family Micrococcaceae; genus Kocuria; species Kocuria sp. PD6. The sequence continues at coordinate 143,962 of NZ_JAUZUS010000004.1, read as the reverse complement.
CACGAATCTTCTGGGCCTCGAGCCGGGCACTTTCGAGCTGCTGGTTGTACTCGTCGCGAGCGGCCTTGGCCTCGGCCTGAGCAGCCTTGGCCTTGGCCAGTCCACCCTCGATGGCGTCAGCGCGGTCCCTGAAGACCTTCTCGAACGCCGGGACGATGAACTTGTACGCGATGAAGAGCAGAATTGCGAACCCCACAAAGGTAATCAGCATTTCCCAGCCGTTGGGGAGCAGAGGGCTCTGCCCCTCTTCAGCTGCCAACACCATTGCGTTCATGAGCGCGATTCCTGTTCTCTAGTTAGGGCGAGTGCGAAAGGGAGAGCCCTTAGAGCAGCGCCAGGACGAAGCCCAGAATGGCGAGCGCCTCGACCACGGCGAAGCCCATGAACAGCATGGGCTGGATCACGCGCTGAGACTCGGGCTGACGGGCCACGGACTGCATGTAAGCCGCGAAGATGAGACCCACACCGATGCCACCGCCGATGGCAGCGAGACCGTAGCCAATAACGCTGAGCGAACCTTCCATTATGGATATTTCCTTTCTGGGTGCCCGCTGGAGCGGGCCGTGGTGCCATTACGGGAAACCGTGAATGGTCGATGGTCACGTGAGCGGCCCGGAGGTCGCGCTCCTTCGTGGGGCTAGTGCCCCTCCTGCAGTGCGCCCTGTACGTACACGGCGAACAGCAGGGTGAAGATGTAGGCCTGCAGGATCTGGATCAGAACCTCCAGGAAGTAGATGAACAGTCCGAGGACCAGACCGAAGATCGAGCCGCCGATGCCCAGGGCGCCGCCCACCTCGGTGGCGAGGTACGCCATGAAGGCCGCCGCGACCATGATGGCCATGTGGCCGGCGAACATGGTGGCGAACACACGCAGTGCGTGGGTCACGGGGCGGATGATCATGTTCGAGAGGAACTCGAGCGGGATCAGGATGAGGTACAGGACCTTGGGGACGTTCGGCGGCATGGTCATCTTGGCCATGAAGTGGCCCAGACCGTGGCGCTTGATGCCGACCCCGACCCACACGACGTAGGCGATGGCCGCGAAGACGTACGCGGTGCCGGGGTGCGAGAACGTGGGCAGCTGCAGGACGGGGATGGACCCGAAGAGGTTGTTCACCAGGATGAAGAAGAAGAAGGTGAACAGCAGGGGCACGAACGGGCGGAAGTCCTTCTCGCCGATGATGTCGCGACCCAGGTGGTTACGCACGAGCCCGTAGCCCATCTCACCCAGGTACTGGCCCTTGGTGGGGACCAGCGCTCGCCGCCGCACCACGTACATGAAGAACGCGGCGATCAGAACCACCGACAACAGGATCAGCAACGAGTGCTTACCGAGGGCGAAGGAACCCACTTCGAAGAACGGGGGCAGATGCGCATCTTCCGTGGACGGGGCCACGAATTCGGCCGGAATCCTCAGGGCGGGGTTCAATACGGGTCCTTTCTGCGGTATCCAGACCGGTCACACTCTGGGCTCGGGGCCCATGCCGGATGACTTCTTCGTCTCCGACGGGGTCTTTTGCGGGGCGGTACTGCGGTTCAAGGCGTCCCTCATATGAAGATAACCGAGGTACACCCCGGCGGCCGCCCCGGAGACAGCTCCCGCGATCACAATCCACCGAGTTCCCAGTAGGTGATCCAGGAACCAGCCTACCAAACTCCAAAACACCGCACCGACCACGATGTACAGCAGGACCGCGATCCCACCACCCAGACCGCCACGTTCCACGAGCTCCCCCGCGGTGTGGAGGGTTTCCTTGCGCGCGTTGTCCCGCATGCGCGTTGACATCCCCCGCAGGTCCGTGGGGCGCCGGTCTCCCGGCTCGTTCGGTGCGGAACTCATGGCGTTCGCCTTTCGTGAGTGGGTCGGTCGTGCCCCGCCCGGCCGCCACTCGAGTCACGGGCGGGAGGGACGGACGGGGCGGCAGCGGCGTCGTCGTGGGCGTGTTCGACGGCCGACGACGCCGCGTGGGGTGCGGGCTCGGGCGCGTCCTGCCGGGTGACACCGCGGGTCAGCACGGTGAAACCGGCCAGGGCGAGTACGAGACACACCAGGACGGTCACGGCGAACACGCGCGGGGCGAGCCACGGCGGGGCCCCCAGGAACAGCAGGAACCAGCCCAGCACGAGCACCTTGAGGAGGTACAGCGCGGCGAGCGCGGGAGCCGTGGCCGCCGGTGCCACGCGGTACATCTGAGCCGCCACGAGGGCGGTGGCTGCGGAGCTGACCGCGATGATCCCCGCCCCGAGCAGCGCCGAGCGCGGTGCCGGGAGCATGTCCACGACGGCTGAAAGTGTAAGCAGAATCACACCCAGGATCAGGAACATGACGGCCCCGGCCCGCACACCCCGGGCGTAGGAAGGGGGTCGGGAGCGGGCGGCGTCGTGCGCGGCGGATTCCGCCGACGAACGCGGAGCGCGGTCAAGGGTCACGGGTGCAGACTCCGTGCGGTGCTCCGGGCGCGGTCGAGCAGCACCGGGGACACGAGGTACAGCACGATCACGAGCACCACGGCCACACCGGCGAGCACGGAACCCGTGCCCGCGGCCCGCAGACCGTAGAGGGAGATCAGACTGACGCACGCCGTGGCGGTCGTGACCACCGCGGCGGACTGCACGTGGGACAGGCCCACGTCCGTGAGGCGCTGGTAGACGTGCTGCCGGTGCGGTGTGTACCAGACCTCCCCGCGGCGGATCCGCAGCACGAGCGTCACGGCGGTGTCCGCGAGGTAGACCAGCAGCGGGGACAGCAGGTACTCCACGTAGACGCCCGAGAGGAACGCGCCGATCGCGATCGCGGCGATGGCACCGCCCAGGACGTAGGAGCCGACGTCGCCCAGGAAGACCGTGCCGCGCCCCAGGTTCCACGGTAGGAAGCCCAGGAACGCACCGGCGAGCGCGAGGCCCGCGCACACCATCCACGGCATCCCGTTTGCCGCACCGGCCCACGCGTAGAACAGCCCCACCACGCCGCCGTGCAGCCCGGAGATCCCATTGATACCGTCCATGAAGTTGGCGATGTTGACGTAGGCCACGGTCGCGAGCACACCCACGGGCCACCACCACGCGGGGATGCCCAGGGCCACGATCATGGCGGCGGTCCCGAGCGCGCCCACGAGGACCTGCATGCCCAACCGGACTCCGATGGACACGCCGCGGTAGTCCTCGGCCCAGCCCAGGGCCGCGCTGGCCGCGGTCATGGCGAGCACGGACAGGGCGAGCGAGCGGTCCACGGGGATCAGACCGAACCCCAGGGACAGCCCGTACGTAAGGATCAGGGCGATGGCCACCGCGAGTCCCATCCCGCGCAGTACGGGCCGCGAGTGCGAGGACCGGTCGGACGGGATGTCGATCACGCCCCACCGGCGTAACAACGGCTTGACCGCGAACGGCAGGATCACTGAGAGCACGAAGGCAGCGGCGAGTGTCCACGGGGCGAGGGCCAACAACAGGTTCAGCGCCTGGCCGTCCGTGAGAGTGGCGGGGCCGGTGTCGACCGCGGGGGCCGTGGGTACGCCGTGGGCGGGCAGGAACGCGGTGGACACGAGGACGGTGCTCATGCGTGGCGCCTCCAGCCCGTGTGTCCCTCGGCGGCGTCGCCGTCCGCACCGTCAGCGTCCGCGTCCTCGGCGCGGGGTCCGGTGGCCGGGGCGCACTCGGCGGCGCGCGGCACGGAGAAGTCCGTGACCTTGGGCTGGGTGCTCACCACGACCTGCGGGATGGACCCCGTGAACATCATCCCGCCGCGCACCTTCCACACGTGACGGTCCAGGTTCGCGGGATCCAGGCGCTCGGCCTTGGCGTGGGAGATCTTGGGGTGGAAGGGCCGCTCGTCGGTCTCACCCGTGCCGATGAGGTCCTCGTGCAGCTTCTCACCGCGGCGCAGCCCGGTGATCTCGATGCTGATGTCCTCGCGCCCGGACATCGACCGCAACCGGCGGGCGATGTCCAGGATCCGCACGGGCTCCCCCATGTCCAGGATGAGTACCTCTCCCCCGTGCGCGATCGCACCGGCCTGGATCACGAGCTGACACGCCTCGGGGATGGTCATGAAGTACCGGGTGGCATCCGGGTGGGTCACGGTGATCGGCCCGCCCTGGCGGATCTGTTCCGCGAACAGCGGCAGCATGGACCCGCGCGAACCGAAGACGTTGCCGAAGCGCACGGACGCGTAGCGCTTGCCCGTGCGGTCCCCCATCCACGCGGTGAGTTTCTCCGCCACGCGCTTGGAGTGACCGAGCGCCGTGGTGGGGTTGGCGGCCTTGTCCGTGGAGATGTTCACGAACACGTCCACGTCCACGGCGGCCGCGGCGCTCAACACGTGCAGCGAGCCCATGACGTTGGTCTTCCACGCCTCGTCCGGGTACTGCTCGAGCAGGGACACGTGCTTCAGCGCCGCAGCGTGGAAGACCACCTGGGGCCGGCGGTCCTGGAACACCCGGGTGAGCGCGTCCGGATCGCGGATGTCACAGAGCACGGTGTCGTTGCCGTCCAGCAGGCCACGCCCGGTGATGGAGATCTGGGTGGCCTGCAATCCGGATTCGTCACGGTCCAGCATGATCAGCTCGGCGGGTTCGAAACCCACGAGTTGGCGGCACAGTTCCGAACCGATCGACCCACCCGCGCCCGTGACGAGCACGCGCTTGCCGGTCACGTACCCCGCAATGGCCTCCACGTGGATGTCCACGGGCCGCCGTCCGATGAGGTCCTCCATGGAGATGTCACGAAGGTCCACGCTCTGGTTTGCGCCGGTGAGCATCTCGGTCAGGGGCGGGACGGTCATCACGCGAGTCCCGGTGCCCTCCACGGCTTCCGAGACGCGTTGCATGGTGCGGGGGTCCACGTCCGCGACGGCCACGATCAGCACGCCGGCACGCGTGTGCTCCAGGACGGACGCGGCGTCGTGCAGCGTGCCCATGACCGGGACGGAAGAGATGCGCAGGTGCTTCTTGGCGGGGTCGTCGTCGAGCAGGGCCACGGGCAGGAAACCGGAGGCGGGATCCTGCATCATGCGGTGTACCAGGAACGTGCCCAGCGCGCCCGCACCGAAGATCACCACGTTCTGCGCCTGCTCACCCGGCTTGGCCGTGGATTCCTGGTACATGCGTTTGAGGTAGCGGAACGCGGCCATCAGCAGGCACGCGAACGGGAACGCGATGAACCCCAGCGAGCGCGGGATCCACAGGGCCACACCGAAGACCAGCAGGACGGCCTCGAGCAGTGCCGTGACGATCACGGTCACGACCACGAGCAGCTTGGCCTCCTCGAAACTGCCGAACGAGTACCGGCCCTTGTAGAGGGCGAACGAGAAGCCCACGAGCAGTTGCAGCACAACCGCCACCACGCACGTGATGATCACGCCCCCCACGGAGATGAGCTCCACGTTCATCTCGAACCGGAGGAACGCCGCGACCCACAGCGCCACGATCCACGCGACGGAATCCAAGATCATCTGGATCCACAGCCACGCGACCGGTTTGTCCGCTCGGGGGGTGGGGCTTGCGGGGGTGACCATGCAGTCGTAGTCCTTTCGGGTGCGGGTCAGTCGCGGTGACCCACCATGAGCCGGTACGCCGTTTCCCGTACCCTCAGGGGGACGAATCGGTAGCCGCCGCGCACCATGACGTTCACGGCCCATTGTAGGAACCCCACGTGGCCCAGGGTGCGCAACCGGTGCTGCAACGTCAGTTCGGCCCGCAGCACGCGGTACCCGCCGCGGCGTTCGTAGGAGCCCGCGGAGACGCGATAACCCACGAGCGGTTCCGCCACGTTGCGCACGTCCGCGCCGGCATGGAGCATGCGCGTCCACAACCAGTAGTCCTCGGCCATGGGGACGTCCTCGTAACCACCCACGGCGAGCGCGGCACTGCGGCGCAGCACGACCGTGGGATGGGAGATGGGGTTGCGGTATCGGCTCACCGCGGCGATCCGCGCGGCCCCCACGGGGGCTGTGCGCAGCGCGACGGGCCGAGTCTCGTCGTCGCCGATCTCGTGCATGGACGCACCCACGAGGTCCGCGCCGTCCTCGATCAGGGGCAGTTGCCTCTCGAACCGGCGGGGGTAGGAGACGTCGTCCGCGTCCGCGCGCGCGACGACGTCGTACGCGCACCGCGGCAACGCAACGGTCAGCGCCTGGGCGAGGCCACCGTTCTCCGGGATCCGCAGCACACGGACGGGGATCGGGGATTCTTTCGCGAGCCGCTCGAGCTCCGCCGTGACCGACGCCGACACCGGACCGTCCTGGACGAGCAGCACCTCCGCGGGCGGGCGGGTCTGCTCCACCGAATTAGACTCCACCGCGCGCCGGATCCGCTCGGCGGTGTCCGCGGCGTACACGGGGATCAGCACCGAGAACCGGGCCGGCAGTTGCGCAGGGGTCAGCGGGTCAGCGAGGGCCACCGAAACCACGTCCGCGCATGCCGTTGCCGTAGAGCCGCGCCCACCGCACCAGTCCGGGCAGGTCACGGTGGCGCGCGTAGTGGGCGGGGTAGCCGATCGCGTCCGCGACCAGTTGCACCACGCGCTTGTAACGCCACGAGACGTATCCGCGGTTACGGAAGAAGTGGCGCTGCTTGAACTCCCCCGGCGGGATCAACACCTGCAGCTTGCCGGGGATCACCACGTGTTCCTCGGCCCAGCCCGGCGGGTGGGACACGGCCGTGGTCGTGACCGTGCCGAACGGCAGCCCACTCTTGCGCAGGCGCACGAGGAAGTCGACCTCATCCCCGCGCAGGAACAGTTTCAGGTCCGGCAACCCCACCCGGAAGAACACGGACTCGTCCATGAGCGCACCGTTGAAGAAATTGGCGTAGGAATCGATGAAGCCCAGCGGTTCCAGGTCCGCGCGACGGTGGGTGATCCCACCGTCCAAGCGGAACGGGAACGCGAGGGCGTCGTGGTCCTGGGGCGCCACGATGAGCGGCGACACCACGGCGAGCCCCCGCTCGCGCGCTGTTTCGCGCAGGGTGTGTAGGCACTCGGGGTCCTCGGGATGGGCGTCGTCGTCCATGAGCCACACCTGGTCCGCGCCGCTCGCGAGCGCCGTGAGGATGGCGAGCGCGAATCCGCCCGCCCCGCCCAGATTGGCCACGGAGCGGCGGTAGTGCAGCGTGAAGGCTCCCCCGATCCGCTCCCCCAGCGCGGCCTCGTCCAGGGCAGTGCGCCCGGCGTCCACGAGACACAGACTCGCGATCGGGTCGGTCTGGACGCGCAGCGCGTCGATCAGCGCCGCGACGTCCTCGGGGCGGTCCTGCGTGACGCACGCGACGCTCACGTTCGCGTCCGGACGGTCGCTCGCCCGCGCGGTGGATTCGGTCATGGCGCCCCCGGGACGACTCGTGATGTGCAAGGAAGATGTGCTCGACCGCGGCGCACGCGCAGCCGCTCGCGCGGGCGCCCGGCACGCCGGTGAACTCCGGGAGTCTATCAACGCGTACCTTGACGCCACCTCGACGTCACCCGCACGGGTGATGTGCCGCGCTGACGACCACGGGCTGACCACCAAGAACGGGTCCGGGGCGCTACCGTACGATGAAGACACCATCACAGGAGGAGACACAACAGTGACGGCTCACAGCTGGCGCGTTCTCGGGGCCACGGGGTTCATCGGTTCCGCCATCACCACTGCCCTGCAGACCCGGAACATCCCGGTCACCCCGGTGGCCACCCCCCGACTGGCCTCGCCCGCGACCACGGTGCACCACCTCATTGAGCACGCGCACCGTCTCGAGTCCGTGATCGACTACCTGGCCGATTCCTTCGCCGGCGCGGACGTGGTGGTCAACGCCGCCGGTCTGGCCGCCCCCGATCAGACGCACCAGCAGTCCCTGACCGGGGCTAACGCGCTGCTTCCCGTCCTCGTGGCGCTCGCCGCCCACCGCACGGGCGTGCGCCGGGTGATCCACATGAGCTCCGCGTCCGTGCAGGCGGACGCACCCGTGCTGGACGAGTCCATACGCACCGCACCATTCTCCCCCTACTCCTTCTCCAAGGCCCTGGGCGAGTCCGCGCTCTACCGGTTGCGCTCCCAATGGCGCGAGGAATCCGGCGCTCCGCAGTTGAGCGTCATCCGCGCGACGTCCGTGATGGGCAGCGGGCGGCGCACCACGCGCATCCTCGCACGGTTCGCGTCCTCGCCCCTGAGCTCGGTCGCCGGGGACGGCTCCGCCCCCACCCCCGTGACCTCCGTGACCGCCCTCGCGCAGTTCACGGTGGCCGTGGGCGAGTTCCCTGAGGTCCTGCCCCCCGTGATCCTGCAACCGTGGGAGGGCGCCACGACCGGTTCCGTGCTGCGCGACGCCGGACGCCGCCACCCCCTGCAGCTGCCGTCCTGGGTGTGCCGGGCGGTGATCGCGACCGCGCGCACGGCCTCGGCCGCTGCCGGTTACCGCTACGGCGGGCTCATCCGCCGCCTGGAGGTCACGTGGTTCGGCCAGCGCCAGGTCCCCGGGTGGGCCCACGAGAACGGTGTGCTCCCCGAGCCCCACGTGCAGGAGGTGCTGCGCCAGGCGCACCTCGCGCTGGGTCGCTGAGCCGCGCGTTGGGTTCTTCGCAGCGCGGCCGCGCCCGGTCCGGAGCACTCCCGCGCTGACAGAACGATCCCCGCACCGTACCCGACATGGGATGGTGCGGGGATCGTCTCGTCAAGGCGCCTGTTGTTCAGGCCCCGTGGTTCTCGGGTTCCCCGGCGACGAGCCGCTGCGCCTCCTCCATGCTCAGTGCCCCGGTCCCGTCCCAGCGCGGCTCGGTGTCCGGTGTGCGTTCCCGTCCCTGGTCCACGAACGGACGGGCCTCCGCGGGGGAACTGCGGACCAGGTCGGCCACGAGGTCCTCGTCCGCGGGAGTCGAGCCGTCCGAGAGGGTCGCGTCCTCGCCGAACGATTCCGGTGCATTCGCTTCGGGATTCTGACGCGCGGACTGTGTCGACGCCGCGGCGTCGTCGTCCGAGACCGCCGCGCCAGCACCGCCGGCTGCAGCGGCCGCCTCCGGGCTCTCACCGGTCGCCGGAGCTGCCGGTTCGGTGCCGCCGTCCACGTTCGGGACGACCTCGCGCAGCCGCGCCAGCGTGATCGCGCCGTGGCGCAGCACCACGGGCGTCTCCCCCGTGCAGTCCACGATGGTCGAGGCCACGTCCTGCGCACCGGCGGGGACCTCACCCGCGGGCCGCGGACCGTCGTCGAGGTAGAGCGCCACGCGGTCCTGCAGCATCTCGCGGGCCTGCTCGGCGGTGCGTGCGGCGGGCATCCCCGTCCGGTTGGCGGAGGACACGGCCATGGGACCCACGCGTTCGAGGACCGCGCGGGTCACGGCGTCGTCGGGAACGCGTAGCGCCACTGTCCCATGGGTCTCCCCCAGGTCCCAGCCCAGGGTGGGCTGGGCCCAGCAGATGATCGTGAGGGCGCCGGGCCAGAACGCCTGCGCGAGCGCGCGGGCGTCGTCGGAGATCTGGTCCGCGAGGCCGTCGATCACCTCGGGGCGGGCGATCAGCACGGGCGGGGGCATTTCCCGCGTGCGGCCCTTGGCGCCCAGCAGTCCCTGGACACCGGGCGCCGAGAACGCATCGCAGCCGATGCCGTAGACGGTGTCCGTGGGCAGCACGAGGCATTCGCCGTCCGCGACGACGCCCGCGGCCTCGGTCACGGCCGCTTCGAGTTCCTGCGGGGTCCCGCAGGATCGGATCTCACTCACGAGCAACTCCTCTGCTGACGTGTTTCGTGTTCTTCCCGTGCTCCGCGCACCCGGCCGTCCCGTTCACGGTACGTCTCCCGGCACGACGGCGCTGCGGCGCCCCGGTCTCTCAGCCCCCCGACCCCGGCAGCGTGGCGGTCGTGGCCCGCGGGCGGTCGGTCAGGTCATGGTGCGTGCGGATGTCCCGGAACCCCCGGTCCTCGAGGGCGCGGGCGACGGCCGCGACCTGGGACTCGGCGTGTTCCATGACGAACGAACCGCCCGGACGCAGGATCCGCACGGCGGTGTCCATCGCGGCGCACGGGAACGTCATCCCGGTCTCGTCCCCGCCGTACAGCGCCGTGGGTGGATCGTAATCGCGTACCTCGGGATCCTCCGGGATCTCACCGTCCGGGACGTAGGGTGGGTTGGTCACGACCACGCAGAACCGCCCCGCCGACTCGACCGTGACATCGCGGTAGTCGGATTCGAGCAAGCGCACGCGGGAGCCCGCCAGATTGCGCCGGGTCCATTCCAGTGCGGCCGGTTCGCGTTCCACGGCGGTGACCCTACTCGCGGGATCCTCGCTCGCCACGGCCAGGGCTATCGCGCCACTGCCCGTCCCGAGGTCGATGACCCCCGGGTGGGTCTCGCCGGCCCCGCGCCATACGCGCACCAGATCCAGGGTCAATTGGACGAGCAGTTCGGTCTCCGGGCGGGGGACGAAGACCCCGGGACCCACCGCGAGCTCGAGCTTACGGAACGGGGCCGTGCCCGTGATGTGTTGCAGGGGCTCACGCCGTGCGCGGCGTTCCACGAGGTCGCGGTACCCGTGCGGTTCCGGCGCGCCCAGGATGGCCCGCGCTTCGGTGTCCCCGCGGCCCAGGCCCAGCGTGTGGGCGGCGAGCAACACGGCGTCGACGTCCGGGGAGGCCACACCCGCGCGAAGCAACCGGGACCGGCCCCACGCGATCGCCTGGGCGAGAGTCGTGGCCACGGGAAGTTACTTCCCGCCCGCGGACCCGTGCTGCGCGGAGTCCTGACCCAGTTGTTCCAACCGGTGCTTCTCGTCCAGTTCCACGGCGGAGGCGATCACGGGTTCCAATGCGCCGTCCAGGACGTGGTCCAGGTTGTAGGCCTTGTACCCGGTGCGGTGGTCCGCGATGCGGTTCTCGGGGAAGTTGTAGGTGCGGATGCGTTCCGAACGGTCCACGGTGCGCACCTGCGACTTGCGGGCCGCGGCGTTCTCGGCGTCGATCTGTTCCTGCTGGTGCGCGAGCAACCGGGCGCGCAACACGCGCATGGCCGCCTCACGGTTCTGCAGCTGGGACTTCTCGTTTTGCATGGACACCACGATGCCCGTAGGGACGTGCGTGATCCGCACCGCGGAGTCCGTGGTGTTCACCGACTGCCCACCCGGACCCGAGGACCGGTAGACGTCGATCTTGAGGTCGTTCTGGTTGATGTCGATCTCGTCCGGCTCGTCCACCTCGGGGAAGACCAGCACCCCCGCAGCGGACGTGTGTACGCGCCCCTGGGACTCGGTCACGGGCACCCGCTGCACGCGATGCACCCCGCCCTCGTACTTGAACCGGGCCCACGCGCCCTCGGCCGGATCGGAGGAGGACCCCTTGACCGCGAGCTGGACGTCCTTGTAGCCGCCCAGTTCGGTGGGGGTTGACGAGAGGATCTCGGTCTTGAGCCCGGACTGTTCCGCGAAGCGCATGTACATGCGCAGTAGGTCCCCGGCGAACAGGGCGGATTCGTCCCCGCCCTCACCCGCCTTGACCTCGAGGATCACGTTGCGGCCGTCGTCCGGGTCCCGCGGGATGAGCTTGCGGCGCAGTTCCTCGCGCGCCACGACGAGCTCGTCCTCAAGGGGCTTGACCTCCGCGGCGAGTTCGGGATCCACGCTCCCGAGCTCGCGCGCAGCGCCCAGGTCCTCGGAGATGCGTTCCACCCGGCGATGCGCCTCGACGATGCCGTTGAGTTCGGAGTAGCGCCGACCCAGTTTCCTGGCTTTGCTCGCGTCCGCGTGGACGGCGGGATCCGCCAGGGCGCGCTGGAGCTCGGCGTGCTCATCCAGCAGCGGCTGAACGGGGTCGGACATACGGTGCTCTCCTGGGATCGACGGGTGGAACGCGGTGCTCGCGGGTTCCTAGTGACCGGCCAGCGTGGTCTTCTGGACCTGCAGCAGGAACTCGGTGTTGGACTGGGTATCCCGCAGCTTGCTCGTGAGCAGTTCCAGGGCCTGCTGCTGTTCCAGACCGGAGAGCACGCGGCGCAGCCGCCACATGATCTTGATCTCGTCTGCGGACAGCAGGTTCTCCTCACGGCGGGTACCGGAGGAATTGACGTCCACGGCCGGGAAGATCCGCCGGTCCGCGAGCTGGCGGGACAGGCGCAGTTCCATGTTGCCCGTGCCCTTGAACTCCTCGAAGATGACCTCGTCCATCTTGGACCCGGTCTCCACGAGCGCGGTCGCGAGGATGGTCAGCGAGCCACCGTTCTCGATGTTGCGCGCGGCGCCGAAGAACTTCTTGGGCGGGTACAGCGCGGCGGAGTCCACACCACCGGAGAGGATGCGGCCGGACGCCGGTGCCGAGAGGTTGTACGCGCGGCCCAGGCGGGTCATGGAGTCCAGCAGGACCACCACGTCCATGCCCATCTCCACCAGGCGCTTGGCCCGCTCGATCGCGAGCTCCGCGACCGTGGTGTGGTCGTCCGCAGGCCGGTCGAAGGTCGAGGCGATGACCTCACCCTTGACCGTGCGCTGCATGTCCGTGACCTCTTCGGGGCGCTCGTCCACGAGCACCATCATGAGGTGGACCTCGGGGTTGTTGGTCGTGATCGCGTTGGCGATCGACTGCAGCATGAGCGTCTTACCGGCCTTGGGCGGGGAGACGATCAGACCGCGCTGGCCCTTGCCGATCGGGGCCACGAGATCCACCACGCGGGGACCGATCTTCTTGGGCTCGGTCTCCAGGCGCAGCCGCTCCTGGGGGTACAGCGGGACGAGCTTGTTGAACTCGACCCGGTCCTTGTTCTCCTCGGGCTTGCGGCCGTTGACCGTGGTCAGCTGCACGAGCGCGGAGAACTTCTGGCGCGAGTTGTTGTGTTGTTCGCCCTCGCGGGGAGCACGGATGGCGCCCACGATCGCGTCGCCCTTGCGCAGGTTGTTCTTCTTGACCTGGGACAGGCTCACGTACACGTCCGAGGGGCCGGGCAGGTAGCCCGAGGTGCGCACGAACGCGTAGTTGTCGAGCACGTCCAGGATGCCCGCCACGGGCAGCAGGACGTCGTCCTCGGTGATCTCGACGTCGTCCACGTCCGGACCGTTGTGCCGGTTGCGCCGGTTGCGCCGCTCGTTGCGGTCGTTTCGATCGTTACGGTCGTTGCGATTGCGGTTGCGCCGGTTGCGGCGGGAGTTACCCTCACCGTCGTTGTTGCGATCGTTGTTGTTGCGGTTGCGCCGGTCGTTGCGGTTCTGGTTGTCCTGACCGCCGTCCTTGGGGTCACCGGAATCGTTGGAACCGCCTTGGCCCTTGGAGTCACGGCGGTTGTCCCGGTCCTGACCGTTGTCCTTGGAATCCTTCTGGTGGTTGGCGTGGCGGGAACCGTCCAACTGACCCTGCTTGTTCTCGCGCCGGTTCTCGTCCTGGGACGAGCCGTTCTGCTCGGACTTCTCGTTCCGGCGACCGCGCTGGTTGCGCTGGCCGCGCCCGGACTCGTTGCCGGAGTCGTCAGAGCCCTGGGCGGAGTCCTGCCCGGACTCGTCCCGGCCCTTCTCCGCCTGGTCCTTGTCCTGCTGGTTCTGGGCGGAACGGTCCTGGCCGGAGCGCCCGTGCTCACCGGTGCCGCTGGCCGTGGCGCGCCGGGAACGGCGCGAACCGCTCTGCCGCGGGACGTTCTGTTCGCCGTTCTCGCCCTCCGAGCCCTCCTGGGGCTTCGAGGAGGAGTCCGATGACGCCGCGTCCGCGGACGCGGCGGCCGGAGCGTCGTCGGCGGAGGACGACCGCGGAGCGTCGGAGGAGTGGCGCTGGGAGGCCTTGCGAGCGGTCTGCTCGATCTTGGCCTCCACGGCTTTGTCGCGCTCGGCGACGGCGCCCCCGCGCTGGTGGGCCTCGATGGCCTCGACCAGCAGGGACTTGCGCATGCGGCGCGCGCCGGTAATGCCCAACTGGGCCGCGAGGGCCTGCAGCTGCGCGAGTTTGAGCCCGGACAGACCGGTGCTCTGGGCGTTCGAGGTGTCCGTTCCCTGTTCGGGGGCGGTGGTTTCTGTCACGAAGCTTCCTTCTGACTCGATGAGGGTTGCGGCACTCAGATCGCCAGCAACCCGACGATGATGGTGTGGGCCACCCGCGGCGGGCCACGAAAGTGCGCGCCGGAGGCGCGCGTCATCAGCAATGAAGTCCCCCGAATCTCCCGCGGAGCCGGGACGCCACATTACAGAGGTGGCTGGTCTACGCGGAAGAGGATCGCAGAGAGGCGACGCGGTCGAACACCTGCGTTGAGGAACTGCGCACGAGGCTCGGCTGCGGGGCTGCACTGTCCGGCACGGACGCGAACCCGGGGCCTATTGCGTGGATACGCTCACTTTAGCACCCTCTTCGGGCACCCGCAGGACATGAACACGCCACGTCACCGTTCGCCCCTGGTACTCGTGCGCCGACGACGCCGCGTCCGCCGCGATCTCCTCGATCGCCGCAGCCACGCGCCCAGCGTGCTCCGCGCCGTTCGCGAGCGTGAGCACGGTGGGGCCCGCACCCGAGATCAGGGCGGCGTGACCGAGGTCGCGCAATCGGGTCATGAGCTCGCAGCTCGGTGCCATGGCCTGTGCACGGTAGGGCTGGTGCAGCAGGTCGAACGTCGCAGGCACGAGCAGCTCGGGCCGTTCGCCCAGGGCCGCAACCAGAAGCGCCGCGCGGCCGGCGTTCACGGCCGCCGTGCGATGCGCGACCATCTCCGGCAGCAGCCCGCGGGCCACCGACGTGGCGACTTCGAAGTCGGGCACCGCGACCACGGGGACCACGTCCGGGTGCACGCGCACGGGCACGCTGTGGAAACGGCCTTCGTCCTCGTACGAGATCGTCAGACCACCCAGCAGGGTGGGGGCCACGTTGTCCGGGTGTCCCTCCATGTGGGAGCACACCTGCAGCACCGCATCCGGTGAGAGCCGGTGGGACGCGGGGAGCAGCGCGTTGGCCGCGAGGACACCGGCGACCACCGCGGAGGCCGAGGAGCCCATGCCCCGGCCGTGCGGGATCGCGTTGTGGGCGCGCAAGCGCAGCGGGGGCAGCTCACCGGCCCCGGCGGCGTCGAACGCGGCCTGCATGGCACGGATCACCAGGTGCTCGGGACCGCGCGGCACGCCCGCCGCGCCCTCCCCCGAGAGGTCGAACTCGAGTCCGCGCTCGATGCGCGTGAGCGTCACGGTGTCGTAGTGACCCAGCGCGAGACCGAGCGAGTCGAAGCCCGGGCCCACGTTGCCCGTGGAGCCGGGGACCCGCACGCTCACGGTGGTACCCACGGGCGTGATGGCGCCCGGCACGTTCCCGGTGCGGGGTGCGCTGTCGGTGTCGGGCGCGTCGGTGCGGGTGGCGTGCAACGGTGCGTTATTCACGGCGGAGCCGGTCATTCCAGGCCGAGGGCCGAGGCCACGGAGACCACGTCGAAGGCCACGCGCTTGGGCTCGGCGGCCGTGGGGTCCTCGGCCTCGGCGCCCTTGATCGCCCACTGGGGGTCCTTCAGGCCGTGGCCCGTGACGGTCACCACGATCGTCGCGTCCGTGGGTACCTCCCCGGCCCGGGCCTTCTTGAGCAGACCCGCCACTCCGGACGCGGAGCCCGGTTCCACGAACACGCCCTCGCGGGACGAGAGCCAGCGGTGGGCCTCGAGGATCTCGACGTCGCTCACGGAGTCGATGAGCCCTCCGGACTCGTCACGTGCGGCGATTGCCGTGTCCCAGGACGCGGGGTTGCCGATCCGGATCGCGGTCGCGATGGTCTCCGGTTCCGTCACGGGATGGCCCAGCACGAGAGGTGCGGCACCCTCCGCCTGGAAGCCCCACATGGCGGGGGTGCGGGTGGACACCGCAGGCAGGGTCTCACCCGAGGTGGCCGGGGTCTCCTGCGCGTACTCTCGGTAGCCCTTCCAGTACGCCGTGATGTTCCCGGCGTTGCCCACGGGCAGCACGTGGATGTCCGGGGCGTCGCCCAGTGTGTCCACGACCTCGAAGGCCGCGGTCTTCTGACCCTCGATCCGGTACGGGTTCACGGAGTTGACCAGGAAGACCGGGTAGGACTCGGAGAGCTTGCGCGCGACCTCCAGGCAGTTGTCGAAGTTGCCGTCGATCTGGATGATGTCCGCGCCGTGGGCCACGGCCTGGGACATTTTGCCCATGGAGATCTTGCCCTCCGGCACGAGCACCGCGCTGCGCATCCCGGCCTGCTTGGCGTACGCCGCCGCGGACGCGGACGTGTTGCCGGTGGACGCGCACACCACGGCCTTGGCCCCGGACTCCTTGGCCTTGGTGATGGCCATGGTCATCCCGCGGTCCTTGAACGAACCGGTGGGGTTCATGCCCTCGAACTTGAGCCACACCGTGGAGCCCGTGAGCTCGGACAGCGCCCGCGCCTGGATCAGAGGGGTGCCACCCTCTCCCATGGTGATGACCTCGGTCTGCTTGGTGACCGGCAACCGGTCCTTGTACTCGTTGATGACGCCCTGCCAGACGTGTGCCATGCCGCGTGCTCCTCGGTTCGACTCGTGGCCCCGCGCCGCGTGGTGCGCGGGGCGCTCAAGAATTATTCTCCGGCTTCCACCGGTGTGACGGACACGATGTCCCGCACCACGTCCAGCTCGCGCAGGGCCGCGACCGTGGCCATGAGGGACGCGTGTCGGCCGCTGTGCGTCACGAGCCGCAGCTGGGACATCCCGGGGGCGTCCGGGTCCTCAATCTGCAGCATCGTGGAGATCGAGACCCCGTGGTCCGCGAACACCTGGGCCAGTTGCGCGAGCGCACCCAGTCGGTCCGTGACGGCCACCGTGATGGACAGCCGCGTGGTGGCGTCGTCCATGCTCACGGCGGGCAGCGCCGCGTAGGCGTTGAGCGGGATGCCCTGAGCTCCCAGCGCGATCGCGCGCGCCGCGGAGACGAGGTCGCCCAGCACCGCCGACGCCGTGGGGTGACCACCCGCGCCCTGTCCGTAGAACATGAGGGAACCCGCGTTCGCGGCCTCCACGAACACCGCGTTGTACGCGCCGTGCACACCCGCGAGCACGTGGTCGCGCGGGATCATCACGGGGTTCACGCGCAGATTCACGCCGTCACCGCAGCGCTCGCCCACGGACAGCAGCTTGATCACGTACCCCGCCTCGCGGGCGGCCGCGACGTCCTGCGCCGTGATGCCCGTGATCCCCACGCAGTGCACGTCCGCGATCGTGTAGGTCGAGTGGAACGCGAGGGACGCGAGCACGGCGGCCTTGGCGGCGGCGTCGTGCCCCTCGACGTCCGCGGTGGGGTCCGCCTCGGCGTAGCCGAGCTCCTGAGCCTGCGCGAGGGCGTCGTCGAACGCGGCCCCCGTGGTGTCCATCTGGTCCAGGATGAAGTTGGTGGTCCCGTTCATGATGCCCAGGAAACGGTTGACCCGGTCCCCCGCGAGCGAGTCGCGCATGGGGCGCACGATGGGGATCGCGCCGGCCACCGCGGCCTCGTAGGACAACTGGGCGCCCGAGGCCGCCGCGGCGTCGTGCAGTTCGCGCCCGTGCTCCGCGAGCAGCGCCTTGTTGCCCGTGATCACGGACTTCCCGGCGTTCAGGGCACGCAGCACTCGCGTGCGCGTGGGTTCGATCCCGCCGGTCAGCTCCACCACCACGTCCGCAGCGTCGATCACCGCGTCCACGTCCGTGGTCAGCAGTTCCGCGGGCAGCTCCGTGTCCCGCGGGGCCCGCGGGTTGCGCACGGCCACGCCGCTCAGCTCCAGGCGCACACCGCTGCGCAGGGCCAGCTCGTGGGCGTGGTTGAGCAGCACGCGGGCCACCTGGGAACCCACGGTGCCAGCACCCAACAGGCCCACTTTCAGCACGGGCGTCTCGCGGTCGGTTGCGGGTGAAGTGTTCATGGCTCCTGGTGTTCTGTTGGGGGCTTGCTGTCGGGGCGTGTCAGTGGGTGGGGCCGCGCCCCGCGGGCGGTCGCGGCCCGGTGGGCACGGCGGGGCGGCGTCCGGCGCGGTGGCGGGGTACGACGTCGCTCGCGCCCCTCGACCGCGCCGGCCGGCTCACACCCCGGTGTCGCGGGCGAGCAGATCCGTGAGGGACTCGCGGCGCACGATTTCGCGGGTGTCCCCGTCCGGTGCGACCGCCACGATCCCGGGGCGGGGCAGCCAGTTGTAGTTGCTGGACAGGGACCAGCAATACGCGCCGGTCACGGGCACCACGAGCAGGTCACCCGCGGTGACGTCCCCGGGGAGGTAGACGTCCCTGACCACGATGTCACCGGACTCGCAGTGCTTGCCGACCACGCGCGAGAGCACGGGCGTCTCCTCGGACACGCGGTTGGCGAGCACGGCGGTGTAGTCGGCGTCGTAGAGCACGGGACGGGCGTTGTCGCTCATGCCGCCGTCCACGGACACGTACCGGCGCTGCACGCCCGGGCTGACCGTGACCGTCTTGACGGTGCCCACCGTGTAGACCGTGCACCCGGAGGGTCCGGCGATGAACCGGCCCGGTTCGAAGGACAGGTGCGGGGCGGGCAGGTCCGAGGACTCGAGCACGGAGGCGAGCAACGGGGCGAGGTCCGCGGCGATCGCGGCGACCTCGCGCGGACTGTCCGCGGCGGTGTACGCCACACCGTGGCCGCCACCCAGGTCGATCTCGGGCAGCGTCACGTCCCAGCGCTCGGCCACGGTCTCGCGCAGCGCGAAGACGCGCTCGGCGGCCTGACCAAAGCCCTCCGCCGCGAAAATCTGGGATCCGATGTGGCAGTGCAGCCCGCGCAGGTCCAGTGCATCGGAGGCGTCAACGCATGCAGCCACGGCCACGAGTGCGGGAGAGTCCTCCCCCTCCTGCACCGGGTTCAGCGAGAGTCCGAACTTCTGGTCCTCGTGGGCGGTCGCGATGAACTCGTGCGTGGACGCGTGCACCCCCGGGGTCACGCGGATCATCACGGGCGCGCGGGTGCCGCGGTCGCGGGCCAGCCGTGCCACGAGCTCGATCTCGGCGAGCGAGTCCACGACGATGCGTCCCACGCCCACCTCGAGGGCCCGGTCGAGTTCCTCCGCGGACTTGTTGTTGCCATGCAACGCGATCCGGCCCGGGGCCACACCCGCGGCGAGCGCCACGGCGAGTTCCCCGCCGGAGGCGGTGTCGATATTGAGGCCCTCCTCCGTGGCCCACCGCGCCACGGCGGTGTTCAGCAGGGCCTTGGAGGCGTAGTAGACCTCGAGTTCCACGCCGAGAGGATTCAGGGCGGCCTCGAACGCCTCGCGGAAACCGCGGGCGCGGTCCCGGAAGGTCCGTTCAGAGACCACGTAGCTCGGGGAACCGTGGCGCGCGGCGATCTCGGTCACGGGCACGGAATCCACGGTGACGCACCCCGTGTCATCCCGGGCGTACTGGGACGTGAAGACCACGGGGTCCAGTGCCGCGGGGTCCGCGGGGACCTGCAGCCAGGCCGGGGCGAGCGGGTGGGCGGGAGCGAGTTCGGTCATGGGATCACATCCTTTCGGGAGCGGAGACGCCCAGCAGGTCCAGCCCGTTGGCGAGGACCTGGCGCACGGCGTCGTTGAGCCACAGGCGGGTGTGGTGGACGGGCGCCACGGGGTCGTCGCCCTGCGGGGTGACCCGGCACGCGTCGTACCAGCGGTGGTACGCCCCGGCCAGGGCCTCGAGGTGGCGCGCCACGCGGTGCGGTTCGCGCAGGGCCGCGGCCTGGGCGACGACGGACGGGTACTGTCCGAGCGCGGCCAACAGGTCCGCTTCACGCGGGTGCTCGAGCAGGGACGCGTCGAACCGGGCGGCGCCGGCCTCGTCCGTGTGCGCGACACCGGCGGCGTGGGCGTTGCGTTCCACAGCGCACGTGCGTGCGTGGGCGTACTGGACGTAGAAGACCGGGTTCTCGTTGGAGCGCTTGGTCAGCACGTCCAAATCGATGTCGATGTTGGAGTCCACGGAGTAGCGGGTCAGCGAGTACCGCGCGGCGTCCACGCCCACGGCCTCCACGAGGTCCTCCATGGTCACCACGGTGCCCGCGCGCTTGGACATCCGCACCGCGGTGCCGTCCTTGACCAGGTTGACCATCTGACCGATCAGCACCTCGACGGCGTCCGGGGAGTCCCCGAGCGCGGCCGCGGCGGCCTTGAGCCGGGCCACGTAGCCGTGGTGGTCCGCGCCGAGCATGTAGATGCACAGGTCCGCGCCACGGTCCCGCTTGTTCTTGAAGTAGGCGATGTCCCCCGCGATGTACGCGGCGTGACCGTCCGACTTGATGACCACGCGGTCCTTGTCGTCCCCGTGGTCGGTGGAGCGCAGCCACCACGCTCCGTCCTCGAAGTACAGCGCGTCCGAGGAACGCAGCTGGTCGAGCAGCGTCTCGACCTGGCCGTCCTCGAACAGCGAGTTCTCGTGGAAGAAGACGTCGAAGTCCACGCCGAAATCGTGCAGCGAGGATTTGATCTGGGCGAACATCAGTTCCACGCCCGCGGCGCGGAAGACCTCCTGCGGGTCCTCGGACTCCAGGGCGTCCGGGTGCTGGGCCAGGACCTCGTCCGCGATCTCGGAGATGTACTGCCCGCCGTAGCCGTCCTCCGGGGCGGCCTCCCCGCGGGCGCGGGCCAGCAGGGAACGGGCGAAGCGGTCGATCTGGTTGCCGTGGTCGTTGAAGTAGTACTCCCGCACGACCGAGGCACCCTGCGCATCCAGGATCCGGGCCAGGGAGTCACCCACGGCGGCCCACCGCGTGCCACCCAGGTGGATCGGACCGGTGGGGTTCGCGGAGACGAACTCGAGGTTGATGGTCGTGCCGGACAGGGTGTCCGCGGTCCCGAAGGCGCGCCCCTGTTCCACGATCGACTGCGCGAGCTCACCGGCCGCGGCGGCGTCGAGCGTGACGTTGAGGAAGCCCGGACCGGCGATGTCCACGGTCTTCACACCGGGGACGGCCGACAGGCGCTCGGAGAGGATCTGCGCGACGTCCCGGGGGGAACGGCCCACCTTCTTGGCCACCTGCATGGCCACGGTGGTGGCCCAGTCCCCGTGCTCACGGTTCTTGGGTCGCTCCACCTTCGCGTGCGGGAGTTCGGCGCCGTCCACCGGGGTCAGTTCACCGGCGGCCACGGCGTCTTGCAGGCATGCGGACACGGCGGAGGAAAGTTCTTCAGGAGTCACTGTGCCAGTGTAACGGCGCGGGAGCACCCCGCTCGATCCGCGTCGATTGGTGCGCCCGCGCGACCTGGTAGTATCGTCGAGTTGTCGTCGCGGGCCTCGTTCTCGGGTCCTGTGACACCGCACGCCCGCGTAGCTCAGTGGATAGAGCGTCTGCCTCCGGAGCAGAAGGTCGTAGGTTCGAATCCTGTCGCGGGCACCACGAATGCCCTCCCCTCGGGGAGGGCATTTTCGCGTTTCGGGGACCCCCACGCCCTACGGGGCCGGCACCCGGATCGTGGGTGGTTCGAGCTAGCGGGTCAGCGGTGACCGCGGCGCTGCTGGCGGGTCCTCAGGTGGGGGTTCAGCTCGAGCGGGTCGTACTCATTGACCACGGAGTCGCTGCCGTAGTGCTCTTCGAGCAGTTGGTCCTCCTCCACCGGGCGGGGTGGAGCCGTGCGCCGCAGCACGACCCCCACGATCGTGAGCAGGCCACCCGCCGCGAGGGTTCCGAAACCCACCGCAATCATGGTCCACCCGCGAGTGTTCAAGGGCTCCCCGCCGTGGTCCGCCGCGGCCCGGCTCATGGCCACGAGTGCCTCCGGGAGGGTGAAACAACACACGAACAACAAAAGCAGCCCCACCGCGGTGATGACGGACGTGAAACGTTGTCTGCGGTGGGGCTGCTTCATAAGATCAATGGCCTTCCGGTGACACCCCCGGAGCGGAGGAACCACCCGTTGGGGCGCCGTGGGCGGGGGCACCCCGGGACGGGGCACCGGCCGGTTCGGCGCTGCGAGCTGTCTCCAGAAGCGTAGCGTCATCCAGTGCGGGTTCGCCCGTGGTCGCTTGCAGCGTGCGGAACTCGGCGAGCAGGTCCGCCACGGTGGCCTCGGCCTTCTGCTGCGCGTCCAGCTCGAAGAGGATGCGACCCTCGTGCATCATGATGAGCCGGTTGCCCAGCCGCAGGGCCTGGTCCATGTTGTGCGTGACCATGAGCGTGGTCAGGTGACGCTCGTTCACGATCCGCTCGGTGATCTCCGTGACGTGCTGCGCACGCTGGGGATCCAGTGCGGCCGTGTGCTCGTCCAGTAACAAGATCTCGGGTGCGGAGAACGTGGCCATGAGCAGGGACAGCGCCTGGCGTTGGCCGCCGGACAGCAACCCCACCTTGGCCCCGAGCCGGTGCTCCAGACCCAGTTCGAGGGTCTTGAGCTCCTGCTCGAACTCGTGGCGTCGGGCGCGGGTGACGCCACGCGCGAGACCACGGGAGCGACCGCGGCGCTGCGCGATGGCCATGTTCTGCTCGATGCTCAGGGTGGGCGAGGATCCTTTCATGGGGTCCTGGAACACCCGGGAGATCCACGTGGCCTTGCGGTGTTCGGGAAGCCGCGTGACGTCCCGGTCCCCCACCATGATCCGGCCGCTGTCCGGGATGATCGTCCCGGACACCGTGTTGAGCAGGGTGGACTTGCCCGCACCGTTGGAGCCGATGACCGTGACGAAGTCCCCGGGGTTGACCGTGAGGCTCACCCCGTTCAACGCCACGCGTTCGTTGACCGTCCCGGCGAAGAACGTCTTGCGCACGTCCTGTATGTTCAGCATCCGATCACGCTCCCGTTCGTCCGGACACACCGGCGTCCACGGTGCGCCGGGCGCGGGATCGCACGTCCGCCTGCACCGCTTGCGCGGCCCTGAGGGTGCGGTGGCGCTTCCACCGCTTGTACACGCCGAGCTGTGGCAGCACGAGCGCGATCACCACGAGCACCGCGGAGATCAGCTTCATGTCCGAGGGGTTCAGTCCCGCCTGCAGCGCCACGGTGATCACCAGGCGGTACAGCACCGAGCCGAGGATCACCGCGAGCGTGGCGATCACCACGGTGCGCGTGCCGAAGATGCCCTGGCCGAGGATCACGGAGGCGAGGCCCACGACGATCATGCCGATGCCCATGCCGATGTCCGCGAAGCCCTGGTACTGCGCGATCAGGGCACCGGACAAGCCCACGAGGGCGTTGGACAGGCACAGACCGAGGATCTTCTGCCGGTCCGTATTCACCCCGAAGGAACGGATCATCTCCGGGTTGTCACCCGTGGCCTGCATGGCCAGGCCGGCGTCCGTGTACAGGAACCAGTCCAATGCGAGCTTCACGAGCAGCACACCGACCAACAACAACAACACTCCCACGACCGTCCCCTGCAGCCCGGCCTCGCGCAGGGGCGTGAAGACGGTCCCCTCGCGCAACAGCGCGAGGTTCGCCTTGCCACCCATAAGCCGCAGGTTCACGGAGTACAGGGCGGTCATGGTCAGGATGCCCGCGAGCAACCCGTTGATCCGCGCCTTGGTGTGCAGCAGCGCGGTGATCAGTCCGGCGAAGGCGCCGACCACGAAGCCCACGACGGTCGCAAACCACGGGCTGCCGCCGTGCAGGATCACCATGGCCGCGGTGGCCGCCCCGCTCGTGAAGGACTGGTCCACGGTCAGGTCCGGGAAGTCCAGCACGCGGAACGTGAGGTACACGCCCAGGGCCATGATCGCGTAGATCAGCCCCAGTTCGATTCCAGCGATCACCGGCGTTACTCGATGACCTGGTCGGCCTGGTCCCGCAGGCTCTGCGGGATCTCCACGCCCATGGCCTTGGCGGCCTTGGCGTTAATGATGAGCTTGGTTTCTTTCTGGGACTCCACGGCCATCTCGCCGGGCTTGGCGCCGTCCTTGAGGATGCGCACCGCCATCTCACCGGTCTGCTTGCCCAGGTCCGTGTAGTTGATCCCCTGGGTTGCCAGGGCACCGCGCTCCACGGAGTCGCCCTCACCCGCGATCAACGGGATCTTCTTGGCCTCCGCGGCGGAGATCACGGCCTCGAGCCCGGCTACGACCTTGTTGTCGGTGGGCACGTAGATGGAGTCGGTGTCGAAGGACTCGGCGGCCTGGGCCACCTCAGCCGTGGTGGTCACGGTCTTCTCCTCAACCTTCAGACCCTCGGCCTGCGCGGCCTTCTTGGCCTCGTCCACCTGCACCTGGGAGTTGGTCTCACCGGAGCTGTAGATGATGCCCACGGACTTGGCGCCAGACTTGAGCTTCTTGATGAGCTGGATCTGCTCGGCCACGGGGTTCATGTCCGTGGTGCCGGTGACGTTGGCGCCGGGCGCATCCATGGAATTCACGAGCCCCGCGTCCACGGGATCGGTCACGGCGGTGAACAGGACGGGCTTGTCCGTGACGGCCTGGGCCAGGGACTGGGCGGACGGCGTGGCGATGCCCAGGATCAGATCGTCGTTGGAGGACGCGAAGTTGGAGGCGATGTTGGTCGCGGTGGCCTGGTCGCCGGAGGCGTTCTGCACGTCCAGGGTCAGGTTCTCACCCTCCGTGTAGCCGCCGTCCTTGAGGGCCTGCACGAAACCTTCGCGGGCGGCGTCGAGCGAGGGGTGCTCCACGAACTGCGAGATGCCCACGGTGACCTTCTTGGTCTCACCGGACTGCCCACCGTTGTCGGATCCGCAACCCGTGAGCAGCAACGCCGCGGTGGTGGCCACGGCGGCGACCGGGAGTAAACGCTTCATGACGGGTAATTCCTTTCCCCGAGGATCAATGATGAGTGGATATTATCTAACAATCGGTCGAAAAAGAGACGCAGCTCACATGTGCGGACAATCGGGCGCGTCGTCGGGCTCCCGCAGCGGCCCGTGGGCGCGTGTCGGCCGGGGCCCGTAGACTCTTCCGTTGACATGACTGAGCCCCGCATCCAGCCCCGCATCGTGTACCCGGACGACCTCCCCGTCAGCGCGCGCCGGGAGGACATTATGGCCGCGATCCGCGATCACCAGGTCGTGGTGATCGCGGGTGAGACCGGTTCCGGCAAGACCACCCAGCTGCCCAAGATGTGTCTGGAGCTGGGTCTGGGGGACGGCGGTCTGATCGGTCACACCCAGCCGCGCAGGATTGCGGCGCGTTCGGTGGCCGAGCGCATCGCCCATGAACTCGGGCAGCGCGTGGGCGACACCGTGGGCTACCAGGTGCGCTTCACGTCCGAGGTGGGCAAGGACTCGCGGATCAAGCTCATGACGGACGGCATCCTGCTGGCCGAGATCGGCCACGACCCGCAGCTGTCGCGCTACAACGCGATCATCATCGACGAGGCCCACGAGCGCTCCCTCAACATCGACTTCCTGCTGGGCTACCTCAAGCGACTGCTCCCCCAGCGCCCGGACCTGAAGGTCGTCATCACGTCCGCGACGATCGACCCGCAACGCTTCGCCGAGCACTTCGTGCTGGCGGACCCGCAGCACCCGGACGCCGATCCAGAGCCCGCCCCGATCATCGAGGTCTCCGGGCGCACCTACCCCGTGGAGATCCGCTACCGACCACTGGCCCAGGAGCGCAGCGGGGACGGCGGCGAGGACGAGGACAACACCGGCGACGGGCTCGTGGACGAGGACCGCGACCCGATCGACGCCGTGTGCGACGCCGTCGTGGAACTCTCGCGCGAACCCCGCGGGGACATCCTCGTGTTCTTCGCGGGCGAGCGTGAGATCCGGGACGCCCAGGACGCGCTGCACAAGGTCATCGACTCGCACCGCTCCCTGGCCGGGACCCAGATCCTGCCGCTGTTCGGGCGGCTGTCCATGGCCGAACAGAACCGCGTGTTCGCGCCGTCCTCGCACCGCCGGATCGTGCTCGCGACCAACGTGGCCGAGACCTCGCTCACGGTCCCGGGCATCAAGTACGTGATCGACCCGGGCACCGCCCGGATCTCCCGGTACTCGGCGCGCACCAAGGTCCAGCGCCTGCCCATCGAGCGCATCTCCCAGGCGTCGGCGCGGCAGCGCGCGGGGCGCTCGGGGCGTACGTCCGACGGCGTGTGCATCCGGTTGTACTCCGAGGAGGACTTCGAGTCCCGGCCGGAGTACACGGACCCGGAGATCCTGCGCACGAACCTCGCTGCGGTCATCCTGCAGATGATCTCGGTGGGCGTGGTGGAGCAACCCCACGACATCACCCAGTTCCCGTTCGTGCAGAAACCCGATGCGCGCGCGGTCAAGGACGGCGTGGTGCTGCTGCGCGAACTCGGTGCCCTGCGCTCGGGCGCGGCGGACGCGGGCGACGACGCGGCGTCGTCGTCCGCGCGTGACGGGCACCGGGGGCGGCGCTCGCGGTCCGGGCGCCACCGCGGTCGGCAGAGCGGACCGCGGGGTCCGCTGACCCGCACGGGCGAGGTGCTCGCCGCGCTGCCGGTGGACCCGCGACTGGGCCGGATGATCGTGGAGTCGCAGCGCCGGGGGTGCGTGCGCGAGGTGCTCGTGCTCACGGCCGCGCTCACGGTGCAGGACCCGCGGGAACGCCCGCTCGAGAAGCGCCAGGCGGCGGACGAGTTCCACGCGCGCTTCCGCGACAAGACCTCCGACTTCCTGTCCTACGGTCTGCTGTGGCAGTACCTGCAGGAGCAGCAGAGCGAGCTGTCCTCGTCCCAGTTCCGCAAGCTGTGCCGACGCGAGTACCTGAACTTCCTGCGGATCCGCGAGTGGCAGGACCTCTACGCGCAGTTGCGACAGATCGCACGCCAGGTGGGGATCGATGCCGGGGCGTCCCGGGAGATCGACGTCGCCTCGCACCAGGAGGCCGTGCACAAGAGCCTGCTGTCCGGGCTGCTGAGCAACATCGGCGTGCGGGACGAACGCACGCGCGAGTACCGCGGCGCGCGCGGGACCAAGTTCGCGATCTTCCCGGGCTCGGCCCTGTTCAAGACGTCCCCGGACTGGCTCGTGTCCGCGGAGCTCGTGGAGACCTCCCGATTGTGGGCGCGCACCAACGCGGCGATCAAGCCCGAGTGGGCCGAGGAGATCGCGCCGCAGCTCGTCAAGCGCAGCTACTCTGAACCCCACTGGTCCCGTTCCCGCGGAGCCGTGATGGCGTACGAGAAGGTCACGCTCTACGGGCTGCCCGTGGTGTCCGAGCGGCCCGTGTTGTTCTCCCGGATCGATCCCGAACTCTCCCGGGAACTGTTCATCCGCCACGCGCTCGTGGAGGGCGACTGGCAGACCCGCCACACGTTCGTCAAGCGCAATCGCAAGGCCCTGGCCCAGGTCGAGGAGCTCGAGAACCGCATGCGCCGCAAGGACCTGCGCGTGGACGACCAGGTGCTGTTCGACTTCTACGACGCGCGCGTGCCCGCGGACGTGGTCTCCCAGCGGCATTTCGATGCGTGGTGGAAGAAGGCCCGCCAGCGGGACGAGCACCTGCTGGACCTCACTCCCGAGGACCTGATCGCGCCCGAGGTCGCGGAGCTGGACACGGCCTCCTTCCCGCGGTCCTGGACCGTGGCATCCCCGGACGGCGAGCTGAGTCTGGACCTGGACTACGAATTCGCGCCCGGGGCGGAGACCGCGGACGGCGTCACGGTGCGGGTTCCCGTGCTGTTCCTGGACCGCCTGGCCCCCGAGCAGTTCGAATGGCACATCCCCGGGCTGCGTGTGGAGCTCGTGACCGCGCTGATCAAATCGCTGCCCAAGGCCGTGCGGCGCAACTTCGTGCCCGCCCCGGACACCGCCGTCACCGCCGTGAAGCACCTGGACGCCGAGTTCGATCCGGCCCGCGATTCTCTCCTGGAGTCCCTGGCCACCGTTCTGCGGCGGTTGCGGGGCCACCCCGTCCAGGCCTCGGACTTCCACCCGGAAGCCCTGCCCGCCCACCTGCGCATGCGCTTCGAGGTGCGCGACGCCCGCAACTCGGTACTGGGCCGGGGCGACGACCTCACGGAGCTCAAACAGCGGTTGCGGCCCAAGGTCCGCGCGGCGCTCGCCGAGTCCCTCGGGGGCGCTGCGGCCCAGCTGTACGACGCCGCTCGGGGCAGCACCGAGGGTTCGGCCTCCTCCGGTGACGACGCCGCCGCGGCCCGTCGCGGTCGCGGCAAGCGGGGCTCGGCGCGACCGGTCCCAGGGACTTCCCCCGGATCCGGCGCACCCCGGGCCGCCTCGCTGGAACGCACCGACCTCACGGCGTGGCCCGAACCCGATCCTCCGCGCCGCGTGGAGACGACCGTGGCGGGTCAGACGGTCACGGGATACCCCACACTCGTGGCGGTGCGGGACACCGATGCTTCGCAGCCACCCCGCGTGGACCTGCGGATCCTGAGCGACGCGGAGGAACAGCGCGCCGCGCAACGCGACGGCGTGATCGCCCTGCTGCACCGGACCCTGCCGTCCGTGCACCGCTATGTGGTGGACCACCTGAGCCAGAAGGAACGGTTGATCTTCACCCAGAACCCCCACGGTTCGGTCGAGGCGCTCATCACCGATTGCACGATCGCCGCGATCGACCGGCTGGTACCCGAGGAGCCGCCGTTCACGCGGGACCAGTTCCGGGCGGTCGCAGAGCACGTACGCGCCGAGCTGATCGACACGGTCTTCGCCGTCACCGCGCTCGTGACCACCGCGCTCACCGAGTCCAACACCGTGCGCAAACGGTTGAAGAAACCCGGGTCACTCGGGGCGGTCGCCGCGTTCAAGGACATGTCCGAGCAGCTCTCCCGCTTGATCCATCCCGGCTTCGTGGCCCGCACCGGGTGGCGGGCCCTGCAGCACGTGCCGCGCTACCTCGCGGGGATCAACGTGCGCCTGGACAAACTCTCCGGCCATCTGCAGCGGGACGCCGTGGCCATGCAGACCGTGCACGATCTCGAGGCCGAGTACCGCGCCGCGGTGGACGCCGTCCCCTCGACCGTACCCACGCCCGCTGCGCTGCGGGCCGTGCGCTGGGACCTCGAGGAACTGCGCATTTCGTTCTTCGCGCAGGAACTGGGCACCGCGCACACGGTGTCGGAGAAGCGGATCCGCAAGCGGTTGCGCGAGCTCGGCTGAGTGACACCGGCGGTTGAAGCCCGCCGGCGACGGGTGCAATGCACCTGCCGCCCGTGCCCGTGAGCGAGGCCGTCGGTCGCTACTGTTGCGGGACCTCGTCGTGGTGGCCCTGGGCCTCGAGGGCCTCGCGGATCCGGCGGGCCGACTCGTCCAGGACCGCGGGGTCCGGGTCCTGATCCACCTGGGCGAAGTCGAACTCCTCGATCGAATTGGTGGGCCACACGTGCAGGTGGGTGTGGGGCACCTCGAAGCCCTGGATCATGAGCCCCACCCGTTTGGGCGTGAACGCGGCGTCAATGGCCTTGCCGATGAACTGGCTGACCTTCATGAGGTGCATGGCCAGCTCCACGGGTAGGTCCACCCACGCGTCGATCTCCTGGCGCGGGACCACCAG
The DNA here is from genome assembly GCF_031844145.1 of Kocuria sp. PD6. Lineage (NCBI taxonomy): Bacteria > Bacillati > Actinomycetota > Actinomycetes > Micrococcales > Micrococcaceae > Kocuria > Kocuria sp. PD6. Next base: position 114,690 of record NZ_JAUZUS010000004.1, on the reverse strand, counting down.
GACGTGGCCCTGGGACAGGGGCTGGATGGACAGGAAGCCCACGCAGTGCTCGTCCGCCCAGACGAACCGGCCGGGCAGTTCGCCCTCGATGATCCTGGTGAACACTGAACTCACGGTGATGTCCTTTCCGTCGGGTGGGACCGGCTGGTGGCCGGATGGGTCATGCGGTGCGGAGCTCCACGCTCTCGCGAGTGTCCAGGTGCCGGTACTCGGTCCCGTAGACCTGCGAGAAATGCTTGACCTGCTTCTCCACGACACCGAAGCCGGTCTCGGAGAGCAGCGCGTCGTGGATCTGGTACACCCGTTGCGCGCGGGTCGCGATGATGAAGTCGATGACTTCGGACATCTTGGACCACGGGGCGTGCAACGGGACCAGGACCGTGGGAACGGTGAGCCCGTGCGGGACGGTGAAGGAGTCCCCGGGGTGGAACACGGCGTCGTCGATCACGTAGCCCACGTTGGCGATGGTGGGGATGAGGGGGTGGATCAGTGCGTGCTGACCCCCGTACGTGGCCACGGAGAACGGCCCCGCGGTGAACGTGGTGTCCGCCGACACGGCGTGCAACCGGTCCGTGTCCCTGATGTGCTCCGCGAGCTTCTCGATCACCTGGCCCGGGGCATGCACCGTGAGCTCGGGATCCGCCGAAAGGACGGCGCCCAGCCGCTCGGCGTCGTAGTGGTCCGGGTGCTCGTGGGTGATGAGGACCGTGTCCGCTCCGCGCAGTGCCTCCTCGACCTCGGAGAACGTACCCGGGTCGATCACGAGCACCGCGCCGTCCTTCTCGAGGCGCACGCACGAGTGGGTGAACTTGGTCAGCAACATGGCTTCACCCTAGCGGCTCGGTCCGGCCGTGACGACGCCGCCTGTGCATGTCCGCGCCGCACGTTAAGATGTCCCGGACGACCGCTCGCGGAAAGGACACCTGGGTTGAGCACCAAGACCACCGGAACCGCGGAGGTTCGCAACACCAAGCAGCGCCGTGCCGTGACCGGCGCGCTGCAGGGGTTGGAGGACTTCATCTCCACGCAGGACCTGCACCGGCTGTTGCGCGATCGCGGACAGTCGGTGTCCCTGGCCACCACGTACCGGATCCTGCAGTCCATGGCCGAGCTGGGTCAGGTGGACGTGCTGCGCAACGCCGAGGGCGAGGCCATCTACCGCCGGTGCGAGGCCGAGCACCACCACCATCACATCGTGTGCCGCTCGTGCGGCGCGGCCGTGGAACTCGAGGCCCCGGACGTCGAGACATGGGCGGAGGAGACCGCGCGCCGCTACGGCTACGCGGACGTGGACCACACCGTGGAGATCTCCGGGATCTGTGCCGAGTGCGGGGCCCGGGGCCGCGTCGAGTCCTCCGACGCCCGAGAAACCGCGAAACCCGCCCGGTGACCCGGATGTCACGCCGCGAGATCCTGCTCGTCCACAACGGCGCCTCCCTCGTGGGCCGGAACGCGTGCGAGCGCGCCGTGGGCATCCTGCGGGCCGGCGGCTACGACCCCCGACCGCTCAGCGCGGCCACCGCCCAGGTCCTCTCCCGCGATCTCACCGCGACCCTGCGCGACGCGTCCACCCGGATCGCCGCGGTCGTCGCGGTCGGCGGAGACGGCATGGTCCACCTGGTCCTGCAGTCACTGAACCGGTTGCGCGAGCAGGGCGTCGAGTTCCCGTTCGGGCTGATCCCGGCCGGTTCCGGCAACGATCTGGCCCGGTTCCACGGTGTACCCGTGGGGGACGTCGAACGCGCGGCGGGCCGGGTGCTGCGCGGACTCGAGTCCCCCGAACGCAGCATGGACCTCGTGCACGTCACGTGCGCGGACGGCAGCCACCACGTGTGCGCGACCGCGGTGTGCCTCGGCCTCGACGCCCGCGTGAACGCGCGCGCCAACCGCTGGTCCAGCGTCACGCACTCGGTCAAGTACGTCGCCGCGCTCGCCGTGGAGGCCGTCTCCATGCGCGCGCGGCGTTACGACCTGAGCTGGACCGGCCCGGACGGCGCGTGCCACGTGAGTGACCGCACGCTGACCTTCCTGGCGCTGACCAACACCTCGTCGATCGGGGGCGGGCTGACCATCGTTCCCCGCGCGGATCCCACGGACGGCTCGGGTGAGCTGTTCATGGTCTCCGACGTGGGCGCGCTGCGGCTCGCGTGGCTATTCCCCCGCTTGTTCCTGGGCACGCACGAATCCCTGCGGGAGGTCACCGTGGTGCCCGCCACGGCCGCGACCGTCGCAGCCCACGGTATCCCTTCCGAACCGCGGGACGCGGCCTACGGCGACGGCGAACGGTTGGGTCCGCTGCCCGCCTCGCTCAAGGTGCTCCCCGCCGCGGTGCGCGTCCTGCTCTGAACCGCGCGACCGGCGCCGAGCGGCATCGTCGACCGCGGTGTCGAACGGCGATACGACGACGAGCGCTCACGCACCGCGCGCACGCACCGCGAGACGAGCCACACGACGAACGAGATGGTCGTGACGTACGGGCTGATCGGGACGTTGCCGCCCAGCGCCAGGAGGATCCCGCCCACCATGGCGAGCTCGGCGAAGACCACGGAGAGCACCACCGTGCGCGCGGGACTCGAGGTGAGGTTCATGGCCGCCGCGGCCGGGGTGATCAGAAGCGCGAGCACGAGCAGCGCGCCCACGATCTGCACGGACATCGCGACCGAGATCCCCAGCACGACCATGAACACGATCGCCAACGAGCGCATCGGCAGCCCCTTGGCCCGGGCCACGAGCGGGTCCGTGCTCGCGAACGTCAGCGGCCGCCACATCACAAGCATCGTGGCGAGCACCACCACGGACAGCACGATCATCGACGTCAACTGCAGGGAGGACACGGAGACGATCTGGCCCGTGAGCAGGGAGAACTTGTTGGAGGATCTGCCCTCGTAGAGGGACAGGAAGAGGATCCCGAGCCCCAGGCCGAAGGGCATGAGCACGCCCACGAACGAGTTGCCCTCCCGCGCGCGCAGGCCCATGAACCCCATGATGAGCGCGGCGAGCACGGACCCCCCGAGGGACCCGGTGACCACATCGGAGCCGACCAACAGGGCCGCGGCGGCACCGGCGAAGGACAGCTCCGCGATCCCGTGCACCGAGAACGCGAGATCGCGCATCATCACGAACGTGCCCACGAGCCCGCCCACCAAGCCAAGCACCGCGCCCGCCCACACGGAGTTGCGCAGCAGGGACAGCAGTTCGCCGTAGTTGTCGAAGACGAACACGGAACCGAACAATGAGTTCCAGTCGATCGCGGCCAGGCTCACAGGATCAGCTCCTCCGGGGAATCGGTGTGGTGGGAGCTGTCCGGGCGCCCGGCCACGAGGATGCGACCGTTGCTGTGCAGCACCTCGACGCGGGTCCCGTACAGCTCGGAGAGCACGTCCGAACGCAGCACCTGCTCCGGCGTGCCGATCCGGAACGAGCCGTTGGCCAGGTAGAGGATCCGGTCCACGTGCTCGATGATCGGGTTCACGTCATGGGTCACGAAGACCACGGCGCACCCGCTGCGTTCACGTTGTTCGTGCACGAGTTCGCTCACCACGTGCTGGTGATGCAGGTCCAGGGACAGCAGGGCCTCGTCGCACAGCACGAGCGTGGGGTCCGCAGCGAGCGCCTGGGCCACGCGCAGGCGCTGTTGCTCGCCCCCGGACAGGACGCCCACGGGGGCGTCCGCGTAGTCGGTGGCACCCACGCGTTCGAGCAACTCGTCCACGGTGCGGTGCACGCGGCGCGGATGCAGTCGGATCCCCCAGCGGTGCCCGTCCACGCCCTGCGCCACGAGGTCCCGGGCCCGCAGCGGCGTGCGCGCCGGGAAGCCGCGCTGTTGGGGCACGTACCCCACGCGGGCGGAGGCGGCCCGCGGACGGGTCCCGTTGACGCGTACGGTCCCGCTCGTGAGCGGGAGCAGTCCCAGCAGCACGCGCAGGAAGCTCGTCTTGCCGGTCCCGTTGGAGCCCAGGACCGCGAGGTACTCCCCCGGGGCGACGATCAGGTCCAGACCGGACCACAGGGTGCGGTCCCCGAAGGCCAGGCGCGCGTCCCTGAGCCGGACGACGGCGTCGTCGGCCCCGGAACGGGCGGCCACCTCGGGTGCGGATTGGGGTGCGTTCATGTCCCTACTTCTGGAGCGCGTGGGCCACGCGGTCCGCGTTCTGCGTCATCCACTGCTGGTAGTTCAGCCCGTCCGGGATGGTCTCGGTGAACTCCACCACGGGCTTGCCGGCGTCCCCGGCGTCCGAGCGCAACCGGTCGGTCTGCCCCGTGGAGGTCTGCTTGTTGAGGGCGAGCAGTTTCACGTCGCTGCCCTTGACGAGCCCGAGGGTGTCGTTGAGCACCGCGGGTGCGGCGTCGGAGCCGGCGTCGATGGCCTCGGTGAACGCCTGCGGGGTCTCGTCGTGCAGGCCGGCGTCTTGCAGGAGGTACCCGGGCAGAGGCTCGGTCGCGATGTATCCGCCCGAGGCCTTGATCCCCTCGACCTTCTGTTCGACCGTGCCGAGCTCGTTCTTCACGCGTGCGGCGTTGTCCCGGTAGTACTCGGCGTTCTGCTGGTCCACCTGGCCGAGCTGCTCGGCCATGCGGTCCACGACCATCTGCATGCTCTCGACGTCGTACCACACGTGCTCGTTGAAGTCGCCGTGGTGGTGGTGCCCGGAGCCGTGGTCGTGGTCGTCGTGCGCGTCCTCTTCTCGCTGCAGACCGGAGGCCTCCACGGCGTCCACCACGTGCTGGCCGCCGGAGGCCAGATCGGTCATGAACTGGTCGTACCCACCCCCGTTGCACACCACGACGTCCGCCTTCTCCACCTTCAGCCGGTCCTGGGGGGTGGCCTCGTAGGAGTGGGGGTCCTGGGCGCTCGAGTCGATCACGGGGGTCGCGGAGACCTTGTCGCCACCCACCTGGGACGCGAGGTCCGAGTAGACGTTCGTGGAGGTGACCACGGCGATCTTCCCCGCACCGGGCGAACCTTGCGCGTCCGACGCGGTCCCGCTCGAACACCCGGCGAGCGCGAGACCCACCACCACGCCCGCGCCCAACACGCTCGTCCTACCCCTGCGCACGCTGCGCCCTGCGGTCATCGTCCATCTCCCTCGTCCGACCCCCGTCTCCCGCCAATGAGAATCAATGTCATGTAGCCGTGCGTGAGCATATCATGAACCATTCTCAATAAGGGGCGTGGTGAGAACGGGCCGCTCAGGCCCAGGACTCCGAGCGGGGGCGGCCCTCGTCGTACCCGGACTGGGACTGGATGCCCACCACGGCGCGCGCCGCGAACTGCTCGAGCGTGGCCGCACCGGCGTACGTCATGGAGCTGCGCACCCCGGAGGTGATGTGGTCCAGCAGGTCCTCCACGCCGGGGCGCTGGGGGTCCAGGTACATGGTGGAGTTGGAGATGCCCTCCTCGAACAGGGCCTTGCGGGCCCGCGCGAAGCGGTCCTCCCCGGCAGTGCGGTGGCGCACGGCGCGCGCCGAGGCCATCCCGAAGGACTCCTTGTAGGCGCGCCCGTTGGCGTCAATATTGATCTCACCGGGGCTCTCGTGCGTGCCCGCGAACCAGGATCCGACCATCACCTGGCTCGCGCCGGCCGCGAGCGCGAGGGCGACGTCGCGCGGGTGCTTGACCCCGCCGTCGGCCCACACGTGCTTGCCGAGATCGGCCGCGGCCTCCGCGCACTCGACCACGGCGGAGAACTGGGGGCGACCCACGGCGGTCATCATGCGCGTGGTGCACATGGCCCCGGGGCCCACGCCCACCTTGATGATGTCGGCACCCGCGCCCGCGAGGTCCCGCACGCCGTCCGCGGTGACCACGTTGCCGGCCACGATCGGCACCCGGGGGTGCAGGGCCCGCACGGTGGACACGGCCTCCAACGCTTTGATCTGGTGACCGTGGGCGGTGTCCACCACGAGGACGTCCACCCCGGCCTCGAGCAGTTGCTCGGCCTTGCCGGAGACGTCCCCGTTGATTCCGACCGCGGCACCCACGCGCAACCGGCCGTCGTCGTCCAGGGCGGGTGCGTAGATCGTGGAACGCACCAGGCCCTGGTGGGTCAGGATGCCCACGACCTCGCGTCCGCGCAGCACCGGGGCCACGTTGACGCGCGCGGCGGACATCGTCTCGTAGGCGGCGCGCAACACCTCCGGGTCGGAGTCCACGGGGAAGTCGCTGTCCTGGAACTCGGGGCCCTCCGAATGCGCCAGGTCCCCCAGTTGGGTGAAGCGGTCCACGTCCCGGCAGTCGGAGTCCAGGACCATGCCGGCGTAGTGCTCGTCCGCGTCCACGACGATGACCACGCCGTGGGGGCGTTTGTGCATGATCCCCAGGGCGTCGTGCACGGTGTTGCTGCGGTGCATCACCACGGGGGTCTCGTAGCGCGGCGAGCGCTGCTTGACCCACGAGGTCACCTCCGCGATCACGTCCAGCGGGATGTCCTGGGGCAGGATGCCCAGACCGCCGCGCCGGGCCATGGTCTCGACCATGCGCCGCCCGGTCACCGCGGTCATGTTCGCGGCCACGAGCGGGATGGTGGAACCGGTGCCGTCCGCGGGGGCCAGATCGACGTCGAACCGGGAGGTCACCCGGGACATCGAGGGCACCAGGAAGACGTCATTGTAGGTCAGGTCCGTGGTGGGTGTCGTCAGGAATCGCACAAAAGGAGAGTCTACGTGCTCCGCCGCGGGCCGGCGGGCGGGCCGGCGGGTAGGTGGCAACCGTCCAGATGCCTCACTAGACTGAAAAACCGGTACGGCTTTGCGTGCGCGAAGCCAGTTCGCAAGTCCCGCGGCCGGTAAGCTCCGTGGGAGCCACACGAGGGCCGCAAGGACCAGCTCGCCGCCCGGGACACCCAGCACAGATGGAAGAGGCGTATCACTAGTGCCAGACCAGCCGCGTCACCTTATCCCTGAAGAATTTGCCGGCAACGAATGGCTCGTGGACGAGCTGTTCGACAAGTACCAGGCGGACAAGAACTCGGTGGACAAGAAGTGGTGGCCCATCTTCGAACAGATGGTCGGCGACGACCAGTCCGATACCCAGACGTCCGACACCAAGACCTCAGCAGCCGCCCCGTCCCAGGGGGCGGCTGCGCGGACGTCCGGGGGTGATCGTCCCGCTGGACGGCGCGACGACGCCGCCGCCAAGACGTCCGCGGACAAGGCCTCCTCCGGGACGTTCGGCGAGAACAAGCCCGCCTCCGGGACGGCGTCAACCTCGTCCAAGACCGAGCAGAACACCTCCGGTGCCGGCGCGGAGGCGCCCAGGAAGGCGCAGCGGGCCAAGTCCCCGGCGCCGTCGACCACCGGTTCCAAGGCGAAGGGACGACCCGAAGGCGTGGACACCGAGACCGAGACCAGCGAGGGCTCCGGAACCAAGCGCCCCATCCGGGCGCAGCCGGAGGACCGTGCGAAGGACAAGGGCCAGGACAAACCCGCCGAGGACACCGTGGTCAAGCTGCGCGGTCCCGCCAAGGCCGTGGCCGCCAACATGGACGCCTCCCTGACCGTGCCCACCGCCACCACGGTGCGCGCGGTGCCCGCCAAGCTGCTGATCGACAACCGCCTGGTGATCAACTCGCACCTGGCCCGTAACCGCGGTGGCAAGGTGTCCTTCACCCACCTCGTGGGCTACGCCGTGATCCGCGCGCTCGCCAACTTCCCGTCCCAGAACGTGATCTACGACGAGGTGGACGGCAAGCCCGCCGCGGTGCATCCCGCGCACGTGAACTTCGGGATCGCGATCGACATCCCCAACAAGGACGGTTCCCGCAACCTGGTGGTGCCCAACATCAAGGGTGCGGAAGAGATGTCCTTCCAGCAGTTCTGGACCTCGTACGAGGACATCGTCAAGCGCGGGCGCAATGGCGCGCTAACCATGGAGGACTACGCGGGCACCACGGTGTCCCTGACGAACCCCGGTGGCATCGGCACCGTGCACTCGGTGCCGCGACTGTCCAAGGGCCAGGCGTGCATCATCGGCGTGGGTGCGCTGGACTACCCCGCCGAGTACAAGGGTGCCTCCCCCCGCACGATCGCACGCAACGCGGTCTCCAAGGTCATCACCCTGACGTCTACGTACGACCACCGCGTGATCCAGGGCGCCGGTTCGGGTGAGTTCCTTAAGCTCGTGGAGCACTACCTGCTGGGCGGCGATGACTTCTACGACCACATCTTCGAGGCCCTGCGCATCCCCTACGAGCCCGTCCGCTGGGCCGTGGACAACCAGGTCAACCCCGAGATCCAGATCAACAAGGTCGCCCGGATCCAGCAGCTGATCCACTCCTACCGCGTGCGCGGTCACCTCATGGCGGACACCAACCCGCTCGAGTACGTGATGCGCAAGCACCCGGACCTGGACATCCGCACCTACGGGCTCACCCTGTGGGACCTGGAGCGCGAGTGGCCCACCGGCGGTTTCGGCGGCCAGAGCCTGCTCACGCTGCGCGTGATCCTGGGTCGGCTGCGGGATGCCTACTGCCGCACCGTGGGCGTGGAGTACATGCACATCCAGGAGCCCGAGCAGCGCGAATGGTTCCAGTCCAAGCTCGAGCGTGACTACCAGAAGCCCGCGCGCGAGGAGCAGTTCCACATCCTCGAGCGGCTCAACGCCGCCGAGGCTTTCGAGACCTTCCTGCAGACCAAGTACGTGGGTCAGAAGCGCTTCTCGCTGGAGGGCGGCGAGTCGCTGATCCCGCTGCTGGACGCGATCATCTCCGAGGCCGCGGATGCTTCCCTCGCGGGTGTGGGCATCGCGATGGCCCACCGCGGCCGCCTCAACGTGCTGACCAACATCGCCGGGAAGTCCTACGCCCAGGTGTTCCGCGAGTTCGAGGGCAGCCAGGACCCGCGCGCCGCCGAGGGCTCGGGTGACGTGAAGTACCACCTGGGCACCGAGGGCGTGTTCACCTCCGACAACGGCAACGCGACCCAGGTGTACCTGGCCGCGAACCCCTCCCACCTGGAGGCCGCGGACCCGGTGATCGAGGGCATCGCCCGCGCCAAGACGGACGTGCTGGGCGCCGGGCCGGAGGGTAACGGTGAGTACCCCGTGCTGCCCATCCAGGTCCACGGTGACGCCGCGATGGCCGGACAGGGCATCGTCTACGAGGTCATGCAGATGTCCGGGCTCGAGGCCTACAACGTGGGTGGCACCATCCACGTGGTGGTCAACAACCAGGTGGGCTTCACCACCGCGCCCTCTGCGGGCCGCACGTCCACGTACTCCACGGACGTCGCGCGTACCGTGCAGGCCCCGATCTTCCACGTCAACGCGGACGATCCCGAGGCCGTGGCCCGTGTGGCGCAGCTCGCGTTCGAGTACCGCCAGCGGTTCCAGCGCGACGTCGTGATCGACCTGGTGTGCTACCGCCGCCGCGGGCACAACGAGGGCGACGACCCCTCGATGACCCAGCCGCTGATGTACTCCCTGATCGACGGCAAGCGCTCCACGCGCAAGGTCTACACCGAGAACCTCGTGGGCCGCGGGGACATCACGCAGGAAGAAGCGGACCGCGCTCTGAAGGACTACCAGGAGCGTCTGGAGCGGGTCTTCGCCGAGACCCATGAGGCCCAGACCTCCACGGTCCCGCTCGTGACCGGGGACGCCGCCGCGATCGCCAACATCGAGCGGCCGTCCGCGCAGCAGGCCGATTCCGGGGTGTCCGTGCCCAAGACCACGGCCATCTCCGAGGAAGCGGCTCACCGCATCGGTGACGCCCACGTGGACCTGCCCGAGGGCTTCACGATGCACCGCAAGCTGCACAAGCTCGCGGAGAAGCGCCGCGAGATGACGCGCGAGGGCGGGATCGACTGGGGCATGGGCGAGCTCATGGCCTTCGGTTCGCTGCTCATGGACGGTGTCCCGGTGCGGATGTCCGGTCAGGACGTGCGCCGCGGTACGTTCACGCAGCGCCACGCGGTGTTCTTCGACGCCGAGAACGGTGCCGAATGGACCCCGCTGAACCACCTCTCCGCGGACCAGGCACGGTTCTCGATCTACAACTCCTTGCTCTCCGAGTACGGCGTGCTGGGCTTCGAGTACGGCTACTCCGTCGAACGCCCCGAGGCGCTCACGGTGTGGGAGGCGCAGTTCGGTGACTTCACCAACGGTGCGCAGACCATCGTGGACGAGTTCATCTCCTCCGCGGAACAGAAGTGGGGTCAGCGCTCCAACCTGGTGATGCTGTTGCCGCACGGCTTCGAGGGCCAGGGACCCGACCACTCCTCCGCGCGCATCGAGCGCTTCCTGGTGCTGTGCGCGGAGAAGAACATGATCGTGGCCCAGCCCTCCACCCCGGCCAACCACTTCCACCTGCTGCGCCGCCAGGCGTACTCGCGCCCGCGCCGGCCGCTGATCGTGGCCACGCCCAAGCAGCTGCTGCGCCTGAAGGCCGCGGCGTCCCCGGTGGAGGAGTTCACGCAGGGCGGCTTCCAGACGGTCATCCCGGACACCGCCGGGCTCGACGACGCCAAGGTCACCGACGTCATCCTGGTCTCCGGTCGGTTGTACTACGACCTCGTGACCCAGCGGAAGAAGTCGGACGACCACTCCACCGCGATCGTGCGCGTGGAGCAGCTCTACCCGCTGCCCGTGGACGAGATCAAGGAACAGCTGGCGCGCTACCCGGAGGCCCGGATCCTGTGGGCTCAGGACGAACCCGCCAACCAGGGTGCGTGGCCGTTCATGGCCGTGAACCTCGTGCCGCAGCTGGACCGCCCGGTCACGCTCGCGTCCCGCCCCGCCTCGGCCTCCCCCGCCAACGGCTCGGCCAAGCGCCACACGGCGGAGCTGGAGACCCTGGTGCAGCAGGCGTTCGCCCGCGGCGAGTGAGTGCCGCCCGGCGCACGGGACCGCGAGCTGCGCGGCGTCGTACGCCCCCGCCCGATCACCGGGCATGATCCGCCCGGGGGGCCGTCGCGAGACGGCCCCCCGGGTCCCAGCTAGCGAAGGATGTAAGAAGAGTGGACCAACGCAGGATCCGCATTGTGGCCGTGGGAGACGAATTGTTGGCCGGCGTGGACGACCCCCGCGCGCTCGGCTGGTTCGGACGAGTCATGGCGCGCACCCCCCGAGACGTGGTTCCCGTGGACGCCTACAATCTCGCCGCGCCTGGTCAGGGCAGTGAGACCCTCAACGACCACTGGTTCGCGGAAGCTTCCCGCCGCTTCGATTCCGCGTGCGACAACCGTCTGGTGATCGCGCCGTCCGCCCTGGACATCGACCTGGGGATCACCTCCGCCCGGTCCCGGCTGAACATGGCCAACATCGTGGACCAGGCCACCCAGAACAACACCAAGGTACTCGTCGTGGGTCCCCCGCCCACCCTGGACCCGCAGCGCAACCGCAAGATCGCGGACCTCTCCGCGGCCTACGGGGACGTGACCACGCGGCGCAACCACGTGTACGTGGACACGTTCAACCCCCTGCAGCACCATGAGCAGTGGCGCAAGGACCTCGCCGCCAACCACGGCAACCCCGGTCAGGCCGGCTACGGGCTCATCGCGTGGCTTGTGCTGCACCGCGGGTGGTACGACTGGCTGCAGCTGCCCGAGCCGCGCTGAGGCTCTCGCCTCTCGCCGTGGCGACCGCGGCGACCGCCGCAATGCGTGGCGGCGGTTCCGGGTGATACCACCCGCGGCGCTGGCCGCAGGGTCCGGGGGCACCCCTATGGCATGGGCGACACCAAAGCGGTGGCATGAGCACCGCCCGGAATGTGAGATACTGACAGACGATGTCCCAGCCAATCATCGCAGGAGGTACATCATGAGCAAGCGTGGACGTAAGCGCAAGGATCGTCGCAAGAACTCGGCAAACCGCGGCAAGCGGCCCAATTCCTGAGGTTCGGCGAACGCATCCCGAAGCCCCCGTGACCGTCATCGGTCACGGGGGCTTCGCTCTGGCCGAGGGATCCGCGTCACCGGGTACTTCGTTCCCCGGGTCCCTGCGCGGCTGAGCACTCACGCCGCTGGGTGCCGCCGGCGATTCATCCCGCCCGGTACCGGCGCCGCCCGGTCCTCAGGCAGCGGGGTGCTCGTTGCACTGGGCGTCGATGCGCGCGAGGATCGAGCGCTTGAGCTCGTCCGGCGCGGTCTCGCAGCACGAACGCTTCACCACGGAGCGGATCACGCACTCCAGGTTGTACTCGCGCTCGCAGTCGGCGCAGTCCGTGAGGTGCGCGTGGATCTCCTCGAGGTCCTCGGTGGTCAGTGCCCCGTCCAGGTACTCGTAGATCCGCTGGATGCGTTCGTCGGTGCAGCCGTTGTGACACGGTTTCGCGGTCATGCTCTAGCCTCGATCCTTCGCTCGTGCGCCGTCCTTGGTCTTCTTCTGGACCTTGGACGTGTCGAATCCTCGTTCTTGGGCGTAGTCGCCCAGTTTCTCGCGCAGAAGCTTGCGGCCACGGTGCAACCTGGACATCACGGTTCCGATGGGCGTGTCCATGATCTCGGAGATCTCCTTGTACGCGAATCCCTCCACGTCCGAGAAGTACACCGCCAGACGGAACTCCTCGGGCAACTCCTGCAGGGCTCGCTTGACGTCCGAATCCGGCAGGTGGTCCAACGCCTCCGCCTCCGCAGAACGCAGTCCCGTGGAGGTGTGCGACTCCGCGCGGTGCAGCTGCCAATCCTCCACGGTGTCCGTGTTGGCCTGGCGCGGTTCGCGTTGCCGCTTGCGGTACAGGTTGATGTACGTGTTGGTCAGGATCCGGTACAACCAGGCCTTGAGATTGGTCCCCGGCTTGTACTGGTGGAATGCGGAGAACGCCTTGGTGTAGGCCTCCTGCACTAGGTCCTCGGCATCGGACGGGTTGCGGGTCATGCGCAATGCCGCGGCGTAGAGCTGGTCCACGTACTGCATGGCGTCGCGTTCGAAACGCTCACGGCGCTGCTGCGTGGTTTCCGCTCCGGCGGGCACCTCTTCGGGGTGTTCCACCGGATGGGAATCGTGAGTTCGCTGATCGTTCATCACGTCCCAGTCTAAGGTGGGGGCCGTCATCCTCCGCCGTCACCCACTTCCCTGGTCGTTGCCGAGTGTTACGTCACATATGTGGCACTTCTGTACACCGTGGATAACACGCACGCGCCGTGCGAGTATTCCCGGCGGCGGCGCGAACTCGGGCCGATAGGATGGCTACAGTGCGTACCCGGAGATGCCGGGGCCGTAAGGAGGAGAACCATGAGCATTGTTCGTCGTCTCGCCCGCCCGCTGCTCGCCACCGGTTACATCGCCGGGGGCGTCAACGCGTTCCGCAACTCGTCCGCTGCCGCGAAGCAGTTGGACCCGGTCCTCAAGGCCCTCGAGAGCGCCGCCCCGCAGGTGCGCCCCGTGACCGCCAACCGCGCTCAGGTCGCACAGGGCATCGCCGCCGCCCAGGTCGTCGCGGCGTCGCTGCTCGCCGCGAGCAAGCTCCCGCGCCTGTCGTCCACCGTGCTGCTCGGCACCACCGCGCTCAACGGCTACACCCAATACCGCTCCGCGGACGCGAGCACCACCGAGGGCAAGGCCGCCCGCCGGTCGGACCTGCTCAAGAACGTGTCCCTGCTGGGTGCCGTGATGATCGCGGCCGTGGACACTTCGGGCAACCCGTCCCTCGTGTGGCGCGCTAGCCACCTCGCCGACGATGTCCGCAAGAACGCGGTCAAGGTCGGCAAGGACACCAAGAAGAAGCTGGAGCAGGCCGAGAAGGCCGTCCAGGACGCCGTTTCCAACTAGGAGCACCGCGCCACGTGATGCCGAGCAACGGCGAACCGCAAGCCCTGGATGCCGCTCACTGGCGGGCCCCCTTCTCGGAGGGGGCCGCCGTGAGAGGCACGGTGGCCGTCCCCGGTTCCAAGTCCCTGACCAACAGGTATCTGGTCCTCGCGGCCCTCGCGGATGAACCGTCCGTGCTGCGCAAGCCGTTGCACTCGCGTGACAGCAGGCTCATGATCACCGCGCTCGAGCAGTTGGGCGCGGTGATCGAAGCGCTGCCGGACCCGGGGCCGTTCGGTCCGGATCTGCGGATCACCCCCCTGCCCCGCGCGCATACTCTCACCGGGCCCGTGGCCGTGGACTGCGGTCTTGCGGGTACCGTGATGCGCTTCGTCCCGCCCCTGGCGGCGCTATGTTCCGGGGTCGTGGATTTCGACGGCGACGCCGGAGCGCGCGTGCGTCCCATGGGTCCCGTGATCGCGGGGTTGCGCGAGCTCGGCGTGTCCGTCGAGGACGACGGCCGGGGCACGCTGCCGTTGCGCGTCGTCGGCACCGGATCGGTGACCGGGGGCACCGTGACGATCGACGCGAGCGGCTCGTCCCAGTTCGTCTCCGCGCTACTGCTCTCCGCGGTGCGCTTCAACTCCCCGCTCGTACTGCACCACGAGGGCGGCTCCGGTGTGCCCTCACTACCGCACGTGGACATGACCGTGTCCGTGCTGCGCGACGCCGGTGTGGCCGCCGAGCGCATCGGTGACGCCGCGTGGCGGGTCAGCCCGAGCGACGTCGCCGGCCTGGACGTGACCGTGGAACCGGACCTGTCCAACGCCGGACCGTTCCTGGCGGCGGCCGTGGTCACGGGCGGGACCGTGAGCATCCCCGACTGGCCCGCCCACACCACGCAGGGCGGGGATCAGTGGCGGCGGATCCTGCCCCTGTTCGGCGCGGACGTCCGTGTGCAGGGCGGCACGTTCACCGTGACCGGCCCGGACGAGATCGCCGGGGTGGACCTGGATCTCTCAGAAGCCGGCGAGCTCGCGCCCACCGTGGCCGCGATCTGCGCGCTAGCCACCGGCCCCTCCGTGCTGCGCGGTATCGCCCACCTGCGCGGGCACGAGACCGATCGGCTCGCCGCGTTGAGCACCGAGCTCAACGCGCTGGGTGGGAACGTGGAGGAGACCGCGGACGGACTCCTGATCACCCCCGCTGAGCTGCACGCCGGAGTCTTCCACAGCTATCACGACCACCGCATGGCCACCGCGGGAGCCATCCTGGGCCTGCGCGTGCCCGGGATCCGGGTGGAGAACGTCGCCACCACCGCCAAGACGCTTCCCGATTTCCCGGGCATGTGGGACCGCCTCGTGCGGCGGGGTTCCTGACGCAGTGGCCCGCAGGACCTGGGACGAGTCCGACGTCCGGATCCGCGCGAACAAGCGCGGCTCCCGCCCTCGCACCAAGCGGCGACCCACGCACGAGGACGCCGTGATCGTACGTGTGGTGGCCGTGGACCGCGGCCGGTACACGTGCGTGGTGGGAGAGGACGAGGAACAACCGCGCACGGTGACGTGCGTGCGCGCCAAGGAGCTGCGGCGCCGGCCCATCGTGCCCGGGGATCTCGTGGGCGTCGTGGGTGACGTCACCGGTGCCCCGGACACCCTGGCACGCATCGTGCGGATCGAACCGCGCACCACCGTGCTGCGTCGCAGTGCCGATGACACCGATCCCGTGGAACGCGTGATCGTGGCGAACGCGGACCGGCTCGTGCTCGTGCTCGCGGCGGCCTCTCCCACCCCCCGCACGGGATTCGTGGACCGCGGGTTGGTGGCGGCATGGGACGCGGGAATCACCCCCGTGGTGTGCATGACCAAGTCCGATCTGGCCGATCCCACGGAGTTCCTGGACTACCTCCACGACCTGGACGTGATCACCCTCAGCACGCAGCGCGCGACCGACCGCGGCGAACGACCCGAGGCCGGCATCCACGAGCAGTCCCTGGCCGTGTCCCCCGATTCCCTCGAGCGGTTGCGGTCGTTGCTGGACGGTCATGTGAGCGTGTTCCTGGGGCCCTCCGGCGTGGGCAAGTCCACGCTGGTCAACGCCCTCACGGGAGCGCAGCGGGCCACCGGCGGCGTCAACGACGTCACGGGCCGTGGCCGGCACACGTCGTCCTCCGCGCGCGCCCTCACGGTGCCCGGAACCCGCCCCGGGACCTGGGTCGTGGACACCCCCGGGATCCGTTCCCTGGGTCTGGCCCACGTGCCCGAGGAGGAACTGCTCAACGCGTTCACCGACCTGGTCCCCGCCACCGCAGACTGTCCTCGCGGGTGCCTGCACACGGAGGATTCCCCCGGGTGCGCGCTGGACGCGTGGGTGCACCGCCCGGGGGCCTCCCCGGCGGCCCCGCAGCGGCTCGAATCGCTGCGCAGGTTGCTCGCGGCGTCGCGCGGGCAGACACAGCGGGGGGACAGCGAGAAGCAGCTCGGACAAGCGATAACGTAGACGCATGCGTGCACCCAGCAGTTACACGGACGACCTCCGCCTGGCCCACATCCTCGCGGATTCCGTGGACGGACTGACCATGAAACGGTTCAAGTCCCAGGACCTCACCGTGGAGACCAAACCCGATCTCACACCCGTGACGGACGCGGACCGCGAGGCCGAACAAGTGATCCGCGCGCAACTGGGGCGCGTACGCAACCGGGACGCCGTGATCGGTGAGGAGTTCGGGACCACGGGTTCGGGCGGCCGCCAGTGGGTCATCGACCCGATCGACGGCACCAAGAACTACGTGCGCGGCGTACCCGTGTGGGCCACGCTGATCGGTTTGATCGAGGACGGTGAGGTGGTGTTGGGCGTGGTGTCCGCGCCGGCGCTCAACCGCCGTTGGTGGGCCGCCGCCGGGTCGGGGGCCTTCACGGGGCGCTCACTCTCGCAGGCCACGCGCTTGTCGGTCTCCTCAGTCAACCAGCTCTCGGACGCATCGCTGTCCTACTCGTCCCTGAGCGGATGGCGGGATCTGGGTGTGCGCCAGCAGTTCATCGAGCTCACCGATTCCGTGTGGCGCACGCGGGCCTACGGGGACTTCTGGTCCTACTGTATGGTCGCCGAGGGCGCGGTGGACCTCGCGTGCGAACCCGAACTCAACCTCTACGACATGGCCGCGCTCGTGCCCATCGTCACCGAGGCCGGCGGGCGTTTCACGTCCCTGGCCGGGCAGGACGGTCCCTTCGGGGACAACGCCCTGGCCAGCAACGGTCTCCTGCACCACGCCGCTCTGGACGTCCTCGGTACCGGCGCCCCCCAGGACTGAACGAGCCCGGTGTCACGTGCGTGACACCGGGCTCGTCCGTCTCATCCGAGGGGCGGGATCACCCGCGGGGACCTCAGGAGTTCAAGGAATCGTTGAGGGCGTTCTGCACGCACTCCTGGTACGCGGCGTCGTTTCCGGCCACCGCGAGGTCCATGCAGTCGGCGGCCTGACCGAAGACCCAGGCGAACAGCACGGCCATCAGGATGCCTCCCAGCAGCGCGAGTGCGGAGAGTACGATGCCCACGACCGCGAGTGCCGGGGAACCACGGCGCGACTTACGGATCTTGACCACGCCGATGATGCCGAGGATCAGGCCCACGAGGCCCAGTACACCGCCCAGACCGGCGAGCCAGAACGTGAGGATGCCCAGGATACCGAGCACCAGTGAGGCGATGCCCAGCCCGCGGCCCGGCACCGGAGCGTAGGGGTTGCCGTAGCCGTCCTGGTTGTCGTAACCACCCTGGTTGTACTCGTTCTGGTAGTGCGTGGGGTAGCGACCCTGGGTGTCCTGGCCCTGGACGCCGTAACCCTGCTGGGGGTAGCCGCCGGCGCCGTAGCCCTGGTTGCCGTAGCCATGATTACCGTAAGCCTGGCCTCCGTAGGACTGCTGACCGGACTGGCCGTACTGGTCGTCACCACCGTACTGGGTGGAGGCACCGTACTGGTTGGACGAGCCGTACTGATCGGACGTGCCGGACTGTCCGGCGGTGCCGTAGCCGCCGGCCTGGGAGGCGTTGTTCCCGTAACCCTGGCCGCCCTGTTGAGCGGACGGATCGCTGTACTGGCCGTACTCGGGCTGCTGCGTCCCGCCCGCACTCTGAACCCGGTCGTCGGAGTACTGACCGTACTGCGGCTGGTCCCGGTGGGAGGCCGAGGACGAACCCGCCTGATCGTTGGACCGCTCACTCATGGAAGCGCCTACCTCTCGGTTTCGATGATGGGTTTCCGGCTCAAGTCTTCCACATCGCGCCGGGAACACCGGGGGACGCCCCAGCCCACCCCGCTCGGGCACACCCCTTCCGGCCGCCTTGAACCACTGTGCTGCACCACGCACATGTACCGGCCGGTACACGGTTTTATCGCAGCACAGATGTTCCCGGGGCGCGGGCGTGGGTCCTGGTCCTCGTTCCATGTGCGGACTGCACAGGCCCGGGCCCACCGCTGCAAGGTGCGGAAGGTCCCTGCCGGGGACCTCCGCCCCCAGGTAAGGTCGGCCCACCTCACCGCACTTCTCCACGCCTCACTGCACCGCAAAGATCTCCAGGCGGACACGGTCCGGGTCCCGCTCCCCCGATCCCACGAAGACGGTGCGGTTGAGCCACCCCCACGGACCGTCCTCGTCCGCGGTGAGCACGGGCGCGCATCGGAAGTACACCCGCTGTGGGTCCACCGGGATCCCCTGGGCGATGGCCCGGGAGTCCTCCGCGCTGGCCACCCGCATCGCACGGTTGCCCACGTAGACCGGGTGACCCTCGGCGAGTTCCAGGACGTACTTGGCCTCGAGCCAGGAGACCTCGGTACCAACCACTTGGTAATCGGCTCCCACGGGCAGCACCCGTCCCGAGCCGTGAGGACCGGTCACTGAGCCGCCGGTGATCGGTGCGACCCTGCGTGTCCCGGCGGCGGTCCGGCCCACGGTCAGGGGTGCGGCCACTTCCACCCGCACGGTGAACGCGTGCCGAAGGACTGGGGACTGTGGGGTCCGTCCTGCCTCCACCCTAGGCCCGAGGACTCCCGCCGGTCGGGGACGCATGCGGACATGGACCTCGGGTCCGCCGGGCTCCCGTGCTCGTCCTTCCGAACGCGGACCCCTGGACACAAATATGTCCCGATAACGCACTCGGAGCCCTCGGCCGCGTGCTTTTTCGGGACTCAGATGTTCCCGGGCTCAGGCAAACAAGAAGACCCTGAACCAATGGTTCAGGGTCTTCTCACGTCCTGGGACAGGACGACAGTGGAGATGGGGGGAATTGAACCCCCGTCCGATGCAGCATTGTCAGGGCTTCTCCGGGTGCAGTGTGCTTACAGGTTTCTCAGTTCCGGTCATCTCGCACACGAGTGACCGCCGAACTCAGTTACGTAAGAGTCCCACGAACGCCCGTAACCTGCGTCCGCAGCAGTGACCTTCTAGCTGATGGCAGGATCCAGGTCGAAGGTGAACCTGGGCTGCCAGACTGCTGTCGCTACTTACGCAGCGAGAGCGAAGTCAGTGCGCTTGGATTTGGCACTTATTGTTTTACAGAGAGCGTTTACGAGATAACTCTGCGTCCTCGACCCGCTTCCCCTGTCTCAACTCACATCGTCGAAACCGATCATCCCCGTATTCATTTTTCAATGAGCTTCCACGTGCCGACGGATCTCAGTGACTCGCCCGCGCGTGGACACATCAGACTACGCCCGCCCTAGCCACACCGTCAAATCGGCAGGGATTGCGGACCGGGCTCCTCGGACTGCGCCGGCTCCACCCGTGCTGCCCTGCCCTGGCCCTCCCCCGCGGGATGCCCTAGGGTGTAACGCATGTTCCGATGAGCCATTCGACCTCCCCGCGCCCGTGGCCGCTGCCCGGCGGGGATCCCGGCTATCCGAGGACACCCATGGCTCATCCCCCGCATTCTCCCGCCACCCCTAATACGGCCGCGCACATCCGCGTGTCCGGCATCTCCGCCTCCTACGGCTCCCACCGGGTGCTCACGGACATCAGCTTCTCCGTGACCGCGGGTGATCCCACGGGTCTGATCGGAGAGAACGGTTCCGGCAAGAGCACCCTGCTGCGCATCGTGGCGGGCCTGCGCGCGCCCGACGCCGGTGAGGTCCGCGCCGTCGGCCTCGGCGATCCGCTGCGCGTGGGCCTGCTGTACCAAGAACCCCCCTTCGCGCCGCACGACACCGTGGCCCAGGCCGTGGAGTCGGCGGTGCGGACCGTGCGGGACGCAGCATCCGCCGTCGACCGCACAGCTGACGCTCTCGCCCGCGCCCCGGAGGACGAGGGTGCCGCCACCGCGTACGCCGCCGCCCTGGACACTGCCGAACGGATCGGCGCGTGGGACGTGGACACCCGCATCGACGTCACCCTGGACGGGCTCGGCCTGGGAGGCGTGGATCGTGACCGGTCCACGGGTGCCCTGTCCGGCGGACAGCGCTCACGGCTGTCCTTGGCCTGGCTGCTGCTCTCCACCCCGGACGTGTTGCTGCTCGACGAACCCACGAACCACCTGGACGACGCCGCCACGGACTTCCTGCGCGCGACCCTGCGGTCGTGGCACGGACCGGTACTACTGGCGAGCCATGACCGCGCATTCCTGGACACCGCCGTGACCTCGCTCGTGGACCTGGACCCCGCACCCCGACCGCATGCCGTCACCTCGGACCTCGTGGGTGACGGCACCGGGACGGGCATCGGCGTGACCCGCTTCGGCGGCACCTATTCCCAGTACGTGCTCGCCCGCATGGATACCCGCGAGCGCTGGGAACGCACGTACCGGGACGAACAGGCGCAACTGAAGAAGCTCCGCGCGGCCGTGCGGGAGCAGCAGACCGTGGGCCACAGCGGCCGGTCCCCCAAGACGGAGGGTCGTGCGGCGAAGAAGTTCTACGCGGACCGCAACGCCACGGTGGTCTCCCGACGGGTCAACGGCGCGCGGGCCCGCCTGGCCACCGTCGAAGACGAGCAGATCCGCAAGCCACCCCGGGAGCTGTACTTCCAGGGACTCACCGCGGGTTTGTCCGGATCGGAGGCCGCACTGCACCGCACGGGTCCGGTACTGACCGCCTCCGCGGCCGAGGTCGCGGGACGGATGGCACCCGTGTCCCTGACCGTGAGCGCGGGTGAGTCGTGGCTCATCACGGGTTCCAATGGCGTGGGCAAATCCACCCTGCTGAGCCTGTTCGCCCGGAGACTGGAACCCACGCGCGGTTCCGTGCACGCCGCACCCGGCGTACGCGTGGGGTTACTGGATCAGGACGCCACACTGCCCGGCGCCGACCCGGAGCACACGGCGGCCCATATCTACCATGAGCTCGTGGGAGAGGATCGCGCGGAGACCGTTCCTCTCGGGACGTTCGGCCTGCTGGCCGGGCGGGACGAGAACCGGCGGGTCGGTGAGCTCAGCGTGGGTCAGCGGCGTCGGCTCGCCCTGGCGGTGCTGCTCGCGGACCCGCCGCACGTGTTGTTGCTGGACGAGCCCACCAACCACTTCTCACTCGTGCTCGCCACGCAGCTCGAGGCGGCGGTGCCCGACTACCCGGGGACCGTGCTCGTGGCCTCCCACGACCGCTGGTTGCGCAGGAACTGGACCGGCCGGGACCTCGCACTGGAGGTACCGGCCGGGACGCCGTGAGTCGAAGGGCTCAGCCGCGCATGTTGCGGTAGCGCATGGCGCGCTGGGCCTCGCGGTTGTCCTGCTTCTCGCGCAGGGTCTGGCGCTTGTCATACTCGCGCTTACCGCGCGCCACCGCGATCTCCACCTTCACGCGCTTGCCGTGCACGAAGTACAGGGACAGCGGAATGATGGTGTAACCGGCTTCGCGCGTCTTGCCCGCGATCTTATCCAGCTCGGAGCGGTGCAACAGCAGCTTGCGCCGCCGCCGCGCGGAATGGTTGGTCCACGAGCCCTGCAGGTACTCCGGGATGTGGGCGTGTTCGAGCCACAGCTCGCCGCGGTTGTCGAACTGGCAGAACGCGTCCACCAGGGACGCCCGCCCCATGCGCAACGACTTCACCTCCGTGCCCATGAGCGCCAGACCGGCCTCATAGGTGTCGTAGATGTTGTAGTCGTGGCGCGCCTTCTTGTTGTTGGCCACGATCTGGCGGCCGTCATCAGCGTTCTTCTTGGCCATCGGCCTGTTCTTCCTTCACCGGGTCCCGCCGGGGACGACGCCGCTGTCCCGGCCCGGGGTGCGCGGGGCACCTGCCGGGCGGGGCGGCGTCGTCGTGCGGCGTGGAGCCCTTAGTCCTCGTCGTGCTGGCGGGCGTCCGCGCGCCAGCGAATGCCTTCGTCGATGAACGAGTCGATCCCGCCGTCGAACACGGAACTGGGATTGCCCTCTTCGTAGTTGGTGCGCAGATCCTTGACCATCTGGTAGGGGTTGAGCACGTACGAGCGCATCTGGTCACCCCAGGATGCCTTCACGTCCCCCGCCATCTCCTTCTTCTTGGCGTCCGCTTCCTGCTGGCGCAACAGCAGCAAGCGGGACTGCAGCACGCGCAGCGCGGCCGCGCGGTTCTGGATCTGCGACTTCTCGTTCTGCATGGACACCACGATGCCCGTGGGGATGTGGGTCATGCGCACCGCGGAGTCGGTCGTGTTCACGGACTGACCACCGGGACCCGAGGAGCGGAACACGTCCACCTTCAACTCGGACTCCGCGATCTCGATCGTGTCGTCGGACTCGATGAGCGGGATGACCTCCACCGCGGCGAAGGACGTCTGGCGCCGCCCCTGGTTGTCGAACGGAGAGATCCGCACGAGCCGGTGCGTACCCGCCTCCACGGACAGGGTCCCGAACGCGTAGGGCGCCTTGACCTCGAACGTGGCCGACTTCAGACCCGCCTCTTCCGCGTAGGAGGTGTCCAGGACCTTGGTGGGGTACCCGTGGCGCTCCGCCCAGCGCAGGTACATGCGCATGAGGATCTCCGCGAAGTCCGCGGCGTCCACACCACCGGCGCCCGAGCGGATGGTGACCACGGCCTCGCGTTCGTCGTACTCGCCGGCCAGCAGGGTCTGGATCTCCATTTCGGACAGCGCCTTGCGGATGGACTCGAGTTCCTCCGCGGCGGCGTCCCGGGTGTCCTGGTCGTCCTCCTCCTCCGCGAGTTCCACCATGACCTCGAGGTCATCGATGCGCCCGGAGATCTTCCTGAGCCGGTCCAGCTTGCTCTGCTGGTGCGATAGCTGCGAGGTGACCTTCTGGGCCTCGTCCGGGTTGTCCCACAGGTCCGGGGCCGCGGCCTGCTCGGACAGGACGACGATCTGCTTCTTCATGGACTCGACGTCGCTGACCGCCGCCACGGAGTCGTAGGTGGCTCGGAGGGCACGGATTTCTGCAGCGTAGTCAATGGAGGCCATGACACATCACTTTACGTCATGGCCCCCGGGTCCGTGAGTCGGTAGGATTCCCTGCGACCCCACTGCCGAGGAGCCCGCCGATGGAACGCCCCACCGTACTCGCACTCATCCTGGCGGGAGGCAAGGGGTCTCGACTGGGCGCCCTGACCGATCACGTGGTCAAGCCCGCGTTGCCCGTGGGCGGCACGTACCGCTTGATCGACGTGTCCCTGTCCAACCTGGCGCACTCGCACATCCCGGACGTGTGGATGGTGCAGCAGTACCTGCCCCACGACCTCAACGCCTACATGGCCGGTGGTCGCCCGTGGGACCTGGACCGCTCCCACGGCGGGCTGCAGATCCTGCCGCCTTACGAGGGGTCCCACGGCGAGGGTTTCGCGAGCGGCAACTCGGACTCCATCTACCGCCAGAGCACGATCATCCGTGAGGCGGACCCGGATCTGGTCCTCGTGCTCTCCGCGGACCACCTCTACACGATCGATTTCCGGTCCGTGGTGGACACCCACCTGACCAAGCGCGCTGATCTGACCATGGTCACCACCGAGGTCCCCGAGGATCCCTCCCGCTACAGCGTGGTGTGCACCAGCGAAGCCGGCCAGGTCACCGAGTTCGCGTACAAGCCCGAGGAGCCCAAGGGCAACCTTGTGGCCGGTGAGATGTTCCTCTTCTCCACGGACGTGCTGCTCTCGGCGCTGGACACCCTGCAGTCCGAACTGGGCGAGCTGGGCGACTACGGCGAGGACCTCATCCCGTATGTCCTGGAACACCACCGGGTGGTCGAGCACCGGCACCTGGGGTACTGGATGGACCTCGGGACCGTCCAGTCCTACTGGACCGCGCAGATGCAGCTGATCGACGGCGACGGCGCGACCCTCGACGATCCCGCATGGCCCATCTGGAGCGGCCAAGTTGCTCTCCCGCCCGCGTTCGTCGCCGACGACGCCACGGTCTCCCGCTCGTACGTGGCCCCCGGGGCGCGGGTGGCCGGCACCGTGGAACACTCGATCATCGGCCAGAACTGCGTGATCGAGGCCGGGGCCGTGGTGCGCAACTCCGTGCTGCTCGACGACGTGCACGTGGGTCCCACGGTGGAGCTCATCAACGTGGTCGCCGATTCGGGTGCGGACATCACCGGCGGTTCGCAGCGCGGTTCCGCGCAGCACGTCACGGTGATCGACCGCACCGGTACCGTGAGCCAGCGAGAAGCGTTCGACACCTCCGCGGTCCTGCCACGGAACCATGAACAGTACTGATCCCCTCCTTCGAAAGGTCGTCTTGTCATGAGCCGTTCCCGATCCACCCTGGGCCCCGTGCTGCGTCAGGTGCTGCGCTCCACCGTGCGCCGCCAGGCCACCCGCCGCCTCATCGGCGTGGTGCCTCCCGTGGCCGCATACCGCCGGGTGGCCACCGCCCGTCGCTTGCTGCGTATGCTGCGCCGCTGAGTCACGCCCACTGCAATGTGGCGAAGGCACGGCCGGAAATCTCCCGGCCGTGCCTTCGTCATATCGGTGCTTCGTTCAGTGCGGTGCATCACGCGTAGCGTGGCCGTGCTCCTAGCGGTGCGTGGTCCATAGCGACACCTCGCTTGTAGCGGGGCCTCGCTCATGGCGGAGCGTCACTCGTGACGGCTCCCGTCATCGGGCCGTTCGGAGCATCGGGGCCATGCGCAGGATCAGGAGGCCCACGGACACCGAGGGAGCGCCGCCGTGCTGGACGACGGCCCAGGAGGTTGCGCGTGCGGTGTCGGTTGTGGTGGTCGAAGCATCGGTCATGACAGTCTTACTTATCGCGGAAAGTCACTCCGCAAGTGACGCGTCAACGGTACACAACACGTCACCTGTGAAACCGCTGGTCAGACGGCAAACCGGGTGAGGTGAATCACCGCTGCATGACGGCTCGCGCGTCCCCCGTGGCGCTGATCGGGACACCCGCCGGGATGAACACGTTGACCACCGGCGGATGCACCACGGCCGAAAGCGTGACCTGGGCGGTCGTCCCGTCCGCCGATCCCGTGGGCGCCGCGAGGGACAGCCCGCTGACATGGTGGAAAGCCCCCACGGTCCCCAGGTAACTCGTGGCCGAGGCGGCCACCGCCCCGTTCGTGAGGATGGGTGTGGGCGGACCCGAACCGGAGCGGTCCACGTTCGTGAACGTGTCCGCGGCGGCCCCCGCCGCCCGATCGGCGAGCGATTGAAGTTGCCGCTCCCCTACGTACACGCTGGTGATCGCCATGACTGTGACCACCAGGAGCAGAGTCACCAGGGCGAAACCGATCATCACGATCGTGGTCTGTCCGGAGTCAGGATCCTCGGGGTTCGCACGATGCGGTTCATCGCGGTCCTGGCTCGTCCCCTGCGCCGGGCACTCGTGTGGCCGCGGCCCGTCGAGGTCGTCGATCTGCGCAGTCGCGATACCGATGAGGGGCCGCATCACGTCGCGGCCGGATAGCATCGCGCGCATCATGAGTACCGCCCCGCGATCACGGTGACGTCCGAGGACAGCGTGGCGATCCTGGCTGTGACGAACCCCGGCATCAAGGGGAGTTCCACGGTGACGGTGGCGTGGACCCGGGCCACCGAACCGGGTGTCTCACACGTCCCGTCCGAACAGCTCACCGTGACAGCGAGGTCCCGCGGGTCGAAACCGTGATCCTGGGCCGCGACGGCGGCGACGTCGTGCACCCTTACGCGATTGAGGTCCTTGGCCTCGAGAACGGACACGGCCTGAGCCGCCTGGTCCGCCGCCGCGACCACGGCGAGCGAGCCCGCCTGGACCCGGGCCACCGTGACCACCAGGTACATCACGGGCACGAGCAATAGCAGGCCCAGTCCGATGAACTCCACGATCGCGCTCCCCCGGTCCGGATCGTCCCCGGAACCGCGCCGCGCGAGGACCTCACGAATCCATGTCGACCGCATGCCCACTCACCTCCAGCGCGCGCGGCGGGCCCAGCGTGGCCACGACCGGTAGGGGCGAGACCACACGGATCTCGACCGCCGGCAGTGACCCCACGCTGGTACGGGACACGGAGATCTCCCGCGCATACCTCGCGCCCACGGTGTCGGTGATGATCCCGCGCGTGCGGGCGAGGCCGTCCTCGTCGGTGCGGTCCGCGAGGCTCGCGTACCGGGCCCCGGCCGCGGCGGCGTCGATCAGGGTGTTGCGCACGTGCAGCGCGAATCCCACCTGCAGAATGAGGCCGAACAGCACGATCGCGAGCGCGAGGACCATGACGTATTCGGCCACCGCGTTGCCGGCGTCCGGGTCGAGCGCGGGGTCAGAGGCCCGAGACGCGGTTGATGGCATCCTGGAACAGCCCCTCCAAGGCGGGCCGGGCGATCAGCAACAACCCCGCCACCAGCACCGCGGACATGAGCGTAAGCATGACCCAGCCGGGTACGTCCCCCCGATCCGGGTGGTCATTACTCGGTGCGAGCCGAGCGGGCAGGGAGACGGTCAGCAGCCACACGGTGGCCGCATGACAGCGCATCAGGTGTTTCATGATTTTCTCCTTGTGTCGTCAGTGGGTTCGGGAGCCGATCCGTCAGAACCCCAGGTCCAGGACCGCGAGTCCGGGGAACACCGCGAACATCACGCTCAACGGCAGGATGAAGAACACGACCGGGACGAGCATCGCGATCTCTTTCTTGCCGGCGATCTCCATCAGGACCCGTTTGTCGTGGTCCCGCACGTCCTGAGCTTGGGCTCGCAGCACGTCAGCGAGCGGGGTGCCCCGTTCGATGGCGACGACGATGCCGTCCACGAACCTGCCCAGCGCCACGACGTCGGTGCGCGCCGAGAAGTCCTGCAGCGCCGTCGTCAATCCGGACCCGGCGCGCGTCTGGGCGAGCACCGCTCGGAATTCCCCGACTAACTCGCCCTCCGCGACCCGGCACACCCGTTCGAGCGCGCCCACGGTGCTTTCCCCGGCGCCTACCGCGAGCGCCATGAGCTCTGCCACGGCGGGGAACTCGGCGAGCATGCGCTTCTCCCGGCGCTGGATACTGCGGCTCAAGAGGTAGTTACGCAGCCATACACCGGTCCCCGCGCCGAGGACGGCACCCACGGCGAGGATCGCGATGTTCACGTCCGCCCGCAGCACCAGGGCCATTCCGATCACGCTGCCCACGACCGCTCCGGCCACACCGAAGAGCACCTGTTCGGCGCGGTAGTCCATGACATCCTTACGGGAACCGTCCCGCACGAGTCGTCGGGCGAGGACGTCCGCGTTGGAGAACAGGGGCGCTGCGCGCTGAAGGATCCAGTGCATGAGGGCGTTGCCCGCCGCACCCGTCAGGGACTGGCCGCGGGAGCGCCGTGAGCGCCAGGGGTTGTCCCCGAGTCCGGCGGAGAGCTCCGCGGCGCGCAGTTGCGGGGCGATCCGGTCCGCGAAGCTGGGCGCTCCCACGGCCTTGGCCGCCGCAAGGATGAGCCACAGTCCCAGCGAGAGAACGAGTCCGAGCACCCCGGACAGCACGGTGAGGTTCATCGCAGCACCCTCCGCTCGGTGGGTAAGGCGCCCAGGCGCAGCATGAGCTGGTACGCCAGCACCGAGATCGCGAGCCCACCCAGGAGCACGGCGGCGCCGGCGGCCGTGTTGTAGGCGCGGACCGCTGCGGGTTGGGTGGCCATGAGCGCAAGGATGAGCCACGGTGCCGCCACGGACAGCCGAGCGGCGTTCACGGTCCAGGACTGCCGGGCTTCCAGTTCACTGCGGGTTCGTTCGTTCTCCCGCAGGAACTCGGACAGGGTGCCCAGCAACTTCCCCAGATCGGTGCCGCCCACCTCGCGGGTCACGCGCAGCGCCTCCACGATGTTGTCCGCCACGGGATCGGCGAGCCGCTGCTTGAGCATGGTCAGCGACCCGTGGAGCTGACCGCTAGCACGGTAGTCGGCCGCGAACTGGGCGAACGCGGGCCGCAGGGGTTCCGGTCCCCGGTACTGCAGTTGCATCAGGGCTTCGGGCAGGCCCATCCCCGCGCGGATCGCGGAGCGCACATGGTCCACGACGTCGGGCCAGACCTCGCGCAGGACGGCCGTGCGACGTCGTGCGCGCCGTTTGACGAGCCACAGCGGGAGGCACAGTGTCACGAGGAAGACACACAGGCCGAACACCGCGGCGGACGTCAGCGCCAGGATCAACACCCCCGCCACCAGGGCGAGGAGCAGGCTCAGCCCGATGAACGCCGCGGGTGACAGGCCCGGGAGATCCGCCCGTAACAACAGGGTGCGGAGGTAGCCTGCCCGCGCGTGTTTGGTCCGCGCGGCAGGTGGCCGGGTCCAGCACGACCACCACACGAGGAACACCCCGGTTCCCAGCAGTACTCCGAACAACGCACTCATGGGTCTCGCCGCCCCGTTCGCGACGCGTCGTCGGCGGGCGTGGCGATGCGGCCGGTGTCGTCGGACGCGGTACTCGCCGGAGCGTCGTCGTGAATCAGCGACGCCGGAGAATAACCCGCGCGCGTGAACTTGTGGGCCGAGGGCAGCTCCGAGGCCACCGCGCGCAGGGCGCCGTCCTGTAAGCGGAAGATCGGGTACGTCTCGATGACGCCGTTCTCCACCCGGTTACCGATGCCCAGGATCTCGGCGACGTACCGGTGACCCGAGGGCGCGCGGTGGCAATGGACGACCAGGTCGAAGCACGAGGCCACGGTGGGTACCACGAACGCGCTACTGATGTTCTCGCCCGCGAGCAGCGGCAGGGTGCAGATCTTGGTCACGGCATCGCGGGCAGAATTGGCGTGCAGCGAGCACATCCCCGGCAGCCCGGCATTCAGCGCGATGAGCATGTCCAGACTCTCGGCCTCGCGCACCTCCCCCACGACCAACCGGTCCGGGCGCATGCGCAGCGCCTCCTTCACGAGCCGGCGCAGCGGGATCTCGCCCGTGCCCTCGAGGTTCGCTTGGCGGCACTGCATGCCGACGACGTCGCGCAGCGCCACCTTCAGCTCGAAGACCTCCTCGACCGTGATCACCCTCTCCCGCGGGCCGATCGCCGCGCACAAGCAGTTGAGCAGGGTGGTCTTCCCGGCCTGGGTGGCCCCCGACACCAGGATGTTCAACCCGGCATCCACCGCCGCATGCAGGAACTGCGCGGCCTGGGTGGTGAGCGAGCCCAACCCCACCAGATCCTCCAGGCGGCGGGCCCGTGCCACGAACTTGCGGATGTTCACCGCCCAATGCGCCCGGGTAACGTCCGGGATCACCACGTGCAACCGGGAACCGTCCGGCAGGGAGGCGTCCACGAACGGGGAACTCAGATCCAGGCGGCGCCCCGAGGACTTGAGCATGCGCTCCACGAGGGTGCGCACGTGTGACTCGCTCAGCACGAGACTCGTCAGCTCGGATTCGCCGTCGCGGGCGATGTAGATCTCGGTCGGGCCGTTGATCCAGATCTCCTCGACCTCGGGATCATCCAGGAACGGCTGCAACGGACCGTACCCGGCCACCAGGTCCAGCACCGTCTTACGGGCAGCCTCAAGGTCCTGCACCCGCGGCAACCCCGCACGCGCCGAACGCACGTCGTACTCCGCCACCACAGCGGCCACGATCTGACGGGTGGGCTCCACCTCATGCAACGGATCCAACCCGCTGCGCCGGATCTGCTCACGCACATCCGCCTCGATCAACCCGATCGCGTCCTCGGCGACCCCTACGGCCATGACTCCCCCTGGGATTCCCCCGAACCCGTTACCGGCTGGTCAACTCTGCAGGGAACGCTAGGGGAAATCGCAGCTGATCGACACGACACGGCACCCGGTCTGTGGATAACCCCGCTGACGTGCACCGATGAACCCGGCCATGGGCGTCATGTTTCGACCTACTATGCAACTGCATCGAGTGTGATGGGCATCACGACCAATGGGGCAGGACGCGCTAGTCCGGCCGAGCTGGTCGCCGCGACGTGACTGAGAGACCTGGACCTCTGCAGCACGAGCTCCGTGCGGGGCCAACGGCGCAAGTCGAGAATGAGCGTGCGCTCCGGCCGCCTTACGATGACGCCACCGATGGAAGGAGGGAAGAGTGGCCAAGCACCTGTTTCTGCCTAAGACCCACCCCCTCTCTCGCTTTTCTCGACGAAACAGGCTCGATCTCCCGAGACGGATTCTTCGCTGTCGGCCTTCTCCTTCACCCGGGCCTCCCCGGGTTCTGCGCAGCATGCAGAAGTACCGAGACCGAACCCATGACTACGGCAAGTTCCACCTCACGGATCTCACCCAGGGCGCCCTCAATACTTACGAGGGCTTCGTGGACACCGTCTTGACCGACAGCGACTTCCGTTTCTTCTGTTGCGTCGCTGCTCGAGATCCTGCCGACCCGGTGGCACGGTTCGCAGATCCGTGGACGGCCTACCTGAAGTTGTTCGAACGGTTACTCATAGGGGCGATCAGACCGGGAGAAATAACAACTGTTCTGGCCGACAACTATTCCACCCCTGATCACGACCTGCTCGAGGAAGATCTCAAATCCAACGTCAACCGTCGCCTGCGTAGACTCGGAATTGCATCAGTTGTACGTCTGGACTCGCGTGCCACTGACGGGCTGCAAGCGGTAGATGTCTTGACCTCGGCCATCGCGTTCCACCATCGTCTCACAGCGGGACTCGCCGGTTCCCGGTCGCCCAAGGCCCTGCTCGCAGACCATGTCGCTCAACGATGTGGTGTGCCCGATTTCTTGACCGAGAGGAAGACTGCGTGCCTCGGCTTGAGGATGTATGACCATGCCTCTCGGCCCGGCATCGCTGGGCCCGATGTCGGGGAGTAAAATGACTATGTACCGGGTGTGGGCCTCTGGCCTATAGCCCGGTATTTTCTTGCTGTGCGGAACCCGGCCCAGCGGCGTTGTGCCCGGACGAGTACCCCGACGATGGCGCCTCCACCGGCCGACCCAGCGGCGAGGTGTGGCGGAAGGCGCGCACCGAGCGGCGCTCGCCGTGGGCGGCGTCGGGCTCCCAGGGCTTCTCGGTCTCCGAGATGGCGATGTGCCGGGCGATGCGGGTGAGCTTGACCTCCTCTGCACGGCGGTGCTGCGCTGTGGTGTACTGCGTGACCATGAACAGCACCACGAGCGCGTAGAGCACCAGATCCGTACCACGGCCGATGCCCAGGAACCGCGCGACGCTCGTGACGAGGTCCGGGACCAGGATCGAGATGGCCGCGAAGACGAAGAACGCGACGGCCGCGAGCCGGCGGATCGCCTGGTGCTTGGCGTTGGCCCCGCCGCGCACGAGCGTGAGCGCACCGTACGCCACGGCGAGGATGAGGACGATCTGGACCACGATGGTCATGTGGGGGCTCCCGCTACTTCACGAACAGTTCGGTCAGGATGTTCACACCGTTGAGCAAAGACTGGCCCTTGCCCTTGGAATACTCCGTGTAGATGATCTCCACCGGGTGCTCGACCCACCGGGGCTGGATCTGCGCGAACTGGTTGACGATCTCGGAGGCGTGGGCCATGCGGTTCTGCTTGAGGTGGATCTTGCCCAGGGTCCCCCGGTCGATGGCCCGCAACCCGTTGTGGGCGTCGGAGAGGTCCATCCCGCTCGTGAACTTGGACACGAACGCCGCGGTGCGCAATACGAGGCGTTTTAGCGGTGAGACCTGCGTGCGGTCGTCCAGGAACCGGGAGCCCAGGACCACCTCGGCCTCACCGGAGCGGATGCGCTGAACCATGTCGTACGCGTCGATCACCCGGTGCTGGCCGTCCGAGTCGAACGTGACCACGCAGTCCATCTCGGGGTCCTGCAGCGCGTACTCGAAACCCGTCTGCAGGGCGGCACCCTGACCGAGGTTGATGGGGTGCTGGACCACCACGGCGCCGGCCTCGCGGCAGATCCGTGCGGAGTCGTCACGGGAGCCGTCGTCCACGCACACCACGTGCGGGAACGTCCGGCGGAGGTTCTCCAGGACCTCCCCCACCACCTGGGCCTCGTTGTACACGGGCATCACAATCCACGCTCGACTCACCCGACCATTGTTCCATAGCGCGCGGCACCCCCCAGTCCCGGGCCGGGCATCCCCGGGTCTCCCTCCGAGCCCGGCGATATACTGCGTCAGGTTCCCCAGCTTCCCCCTGCCGAAGGAAAGTCGTTTGCTTCCCAACATAGGCCTGTTCTCCATTCTCTGGGTCGCAGCCGCACTTTTCCTCCCCGGTTACGGACTGTGGAGGTCCCTGCGCTTCTCCCGGGCGCGCTCGCTGCTCTTCGCCCCGCTGGGCTCGGCCGCCGTGCTCGGTGGCCTGGCCATGGCTCTCGGTCTCGCACACATTCCCTGGAACCGGGGCACCGTCCTGGTGGGGTGTCTCCTGGTCTGGCTGCTGGTGGCCGCACTCATGGTGCTCGGGCGACGACGACGCGAGGGCAGCTCGGAGCTCGGGTGGCGGGAGCGCTGCCGGGCCGTCTACCGGCAGCCGGTAGACGCGGAGCACCGCATACCGTGGCACGGGCTGCTCGTCGCGCTCCTGTCGGCCGGCATCGGTGGGTACCTCATCAGCACCCGGCTTCGAGAATTGATGCCAGGGGCGGGGTCCTTCCCTCAGCGGTTCGACGTGCTGTTCCACCTCAATGCCGTGCGGTTCATTCTCGAGACGGGCAACGCCTCATCGTTGAACCTCGGAACGATGATCGCCCCGGACAAGTCGTTCGCGTTCTACCCGTCCCTGTGGCACGGCCTCGGTGCCCTTGCCATGCAAGCCACCCACGACGACGTCTTCGTGGTCACGAACGCGGTCGTCCTCGTGGTGTGCGCCGTCGTCTGGCCCCTCGCGATCGTCACGGCAGTGGGAACGATCAC
This sequence comes from Kocuria sp. PD6, assembly GCF_031844145.1. Lineage (NCBI taxonomy): Bacteria > Bacillati > Actinomycetota > Actinomycetes > Micrococcales > Micrococcaceae > Kocuria > Kocuria sp. PD6. The sequence goes on along the minus strand of NZ_JAUZUS010000004.1, from coordinate 81,837 downwards.
GGGTTTCCGGCCCCTGCCCCTGATCACAGCGGGCGTAGGGTCCGCGGCATTCAGCTCTTTCCCCTTCGCGCTGCTGAACTACGGCCCCCTGCTACCGAACATTCTGTCGCTGTCCTTGCTTCCCCTCGCCGTGGCTGTCATGGCTTCCATCACGGCTGTGACCCACCGTCTGCGGGCAGACGTGGGCCAGCGCATCATCGTGATCCTTGCCATGCTTGGCGCGCTGGGGGTTGCCCAGCCCAATGCTCTGGCAACCCTGCTGGTGGCCACCACTCTGATGGTGGTGTGTCGCAGCGGGTGGCGGGTACGCCGAGCCGCGGAGAACTTCACGCACCCCTGCCTCGTCCGTGGCAGCAGGGCTGGCCGGTACTACCGCAAGCTCATGCTCGGGACCATCGTCATTCTGCTGACCATTGCGGCCTTCACCATCATCTGGTCGGTTCTGCAGACGGACTACAACCGCCCCTCCGACACGGGGCTGACCACCGCCGTCGGACAGGCCGTCCTACTCGCTCCTAACGGCCGCGACGAGATCCCCTGGGTCTTCGCCATTAGTTCTCTCCTGGGCCTCATCGTGGCAATCTGGCGTCGCAAGTACCTGTGGGTCGCCCTGATGCACGTCAGCACTCTCGTCCTCTACGTCTACGCCACAGGAGCGCCGGACGACCCGTTCCGCACCTGGCTGGTCGGGCCCTGGTATGAGGACTCCTCGCGACTGGCGGCTCTGCTGCCGATGACCGGGGTGATGCTCACAGCAATCTTCGTCGTCTCCGTGGCAGACGTCTTCTTCCCCCGGCATATCGCCTCGGACCGGGTCATGCGGTGGCGGGCACCCAGTGAACTCGTCCTCGCGGTGGTGCTGTGCGTCCTCATGCTCCCCGCCACCCAGGAGGCGCCGTTCCGTCATATGGACGTCTACCTGAGGGACGCCTTCCGGATTGACGCGAATTCGTTCGGACTCACTCCGGACGAGTACGAGCTGCTGAAACGCGTGGACCTGAGCGTTCCCGAGGACGCCCTCATCGGCGTCAACCCCTGGACGGGAGCGAGCCTGGCCTACAGCGTGGCGGACCGCCACGTGACCTCGCCCCACATTTTCACCCATCTGTCCCCGGCCGAGGCCGTCGTGACCCGGGACCTCGGGGATACCTCCAAGTCGGCTGAGACGTGCCCAGCAGTGAACGAGTCGGGAATCGACTACGTCCTCGACTTCGGTGACCGGGCCCTGATACCGGACACTCCGGACTGGGACGACTTCCCCGCGTATACGAACGTCCACGACGTTCCGGGTGACCACTACGAGGAGGTCGACCGGCAGGGCGGCAGCGTCCTCTACAAGGTCGTGGGCTGCGACTGAACATCCCCGCCTACATGACGACGGCGCCGCGAGAGTAGGACTCTCGCGGCGCCGTCGTCATGTAGGCCGCTGGGCAACACAGCGGGCTCAGCCTGCCAGGGGCCCGTCCAAGTCCGGGTCGTACTGGGGCACGAACTCCTCGCCGCGCTCGGCGGCCTCGCGTGCCTGCCACTCGCGCTTGCGGCGCTTGTCCTCGAGGGCGCGCGCGAGGCCTTCCGCGTGCTCGCGGCGCACCTCCTCCTCGGGCTGGTTGCGCATGTGGGCGACGGCGCCGTAGACGTTGCCGTCGAAGACCTTGTTGCCGTGGTCCATCACGATCCCGCGTTCGCAGATGTCCATCACGAGGTTGAGGTCGTGGGAGACCACCACGAGGGTCTTGCCCCGGCGCACGAGGTCCTTGATCCGACCGATGCATTTCTTCTGGAACGGCTCGTCCCCCACGGAGAGGATCTCGTCCACCAGGAAGACCTCGGGGTCGGTGTGGATGGCCACGGAGAACGCGAGGCGCAAGTACATGCCGGAGCTGTAGAACTTGACCTCGGTGTCGATGAACTCGGCGATCTCGGAAAAGGCCACGATGTCGTCGAACTTGGCGTCGATCTCCGCCTTGTCCATCCCCAGGATGGCGCCGTTGAGGTAGACGTTGTCGCGGCCCGTGAGATCCGGGTGGAACCCCGCGCCCACCTCGATGAGCCCCGCCACGCGCTCCCGCGTGAGCACCTCCCCCGAGTCCGGGTTCATGACCCCGGAGATCATCTTCAGGGTCGTGGACTTGCCCGAACCGTTGAAGCCCAGCAGGGCCACGGTCTCACCGTCGTAGACATCGAACGAGACGTCGTTGAGTGCCGTGAACTTGGCCGTGAGGTCCCCCTTGCGGCCCTTCGCGAGCCACACGAAGGCCTCCTTCATGGAGCGGGTGTGGCGCAGCACGAACTCCTTGGTCATGTGCCTGACCCGGATGGCGACGTCCGCCTCGGTGCGCCCGGGGGTGTGCGGGGTGACTGAACTAGACATGATTCACAGCTCCTGCGCGAAGTTGCCCTCTTGGGACCGGAAGAGCCGGTCCGCGATCACGAAGAGGATCAGGCTGGTGACGATGGCCAACGGGGTCCAGCCCGTCATCAGGTGGGGCGGGACGTGCCAGATCTGCGGGTTATCCGTGGTGGGGAACCAGAACCCGTAGTGGAACAGTTCCACGGCCACCGTGAGGGGGTTGACCATGTAGACGTAATACACCCAGTCCCACAGCTTCTCCCGCACCATGGTCCACATGTAGAGCACGGGCGAGGCCCACGTGGAGACCATGACGATCAGGTCCACGATGTTCTCCGCGTCCCGGAAGAACACGTTGAACGTGGTGAACAACATGCCCAGGGCCAGGGAGAACAGGGCGATGATCAACGTCCCCACGACCACGGCCAGCAACTGTTTGAGGTCCGGGCGCCACCCGGTCACGAGACACGCGAGCAGCAGGATGGCCAATTGCGGGACGAAGTGGATGAACGCGACCAGCAGGTTGGACACCGGGAACAACTGCCGTGGCAGGTAGATCTTCTTGAGCAGACCGCCGTTGGCCACCACCGAACGCGATGCGTTGCCGAAGACCTCACCGAACAGGTTCATCACCACGATCCCGGAGAACAAGTAGACCGCGAAGTTCTCGATCCCCCGGTTCAGGTCCAGGAACACGCCCATGGCGATGTAGAACACCAGGAACTGCACGCCCGGCTTGAGGTAGGACCATAACAGACCCAGCACCGTGCCGCGGTACCTGATCTGGATCTCCTTGTCCACGATCAGCTTGAGCAGGAACCTGTTGGCGAACACGTCCCGCAAACCGCGGTCCTGCCCCGGAGGCCGCAACTGCGTCGCGGGGGCTTGCATTTCCATCTGCCGTCCTTTCCTCGCACGGGCCGTTGTGCGCCGTGACCGGATACACGCCGACGCCGCACGCGGAAGTCTGCGTGCGGCGTCGTGCAGGGGCCAAATTACTGCGCGGGGCTGTTCTCCGCAAAAGTCCGCGCCCACGCGTCCACCGATGTGATCTCCGGGAGGGCGGCGCGGTACTGCTCGCTCAGCGCGTCCCAACGGGAGAGCAACTCGGCGTGGAGCTTGACGCTCTCCATCATGAGCTCACGGACCTGAGCGGGATCCCGGCGGTACCAGGACGCCCCGGTGCCGTCCGCGTTGGAGACGATCGCCGAGTCCAGGGACGCCAGGTAGGACCAGTGGCTGTCCATGTGCGCCACGCTGGCCTCCGGGTACTCCTTGGCCATGTCCCGCACGGGGCGCAGCGTCTGCTTGAGCACGGTGCGCACCGCCCACGGGATCAGCTGCGCCTTGGTCGGGGACTTGGGAGCCCCCATGGTGCGCGGGGGCTTCTTGCGCCGGACCGGCGGCAGAGTGGCCGGGTCCTTGACCACGCGCGCGTCCGAGTACTCGTCCTTCATGGCGCGGATCTCGGGCATGCGGGTGGGCAGCATGGCGTGCAGCCCGTCCGGGCCGTCCAGGACGTCCTGGATCGCGAGCAACACGGACTTGGCCGGGTAGTACTGCATGGACACCACGTGCTTGGTATCCGTGGTCAGGGACTCGCGCAGCATCCGCCCGCCCTTGGCGAACGGCGAGTGCAGCAGAGCCGCGATCAGGCGGTTGCGCTCGTGGAAGTACGCCTGCCAGTCCACGGCGTCGTCCTTGTCCGCCCACGACACGTGCCACACGGCCGCACCCGGCAGGGAGATGGTCGGGTAGCCGGCGGCCTTGGCTCGCAGCGAGTACTCGGAGTCGTCCCACTTGATGAACACCGGCAGGGACAGCCCGATGTCCTCGAGGACCACGCGCGGGATCAAACACATCCACCAGCCGTTGTAGTCGGCGTCCCAGCGCCGGTGCAGCTGGGGACGCGAACGCAGACCGCGCTCGGCGAAGTCCACGCCACCCAGGCCGTCGATGGGACCCCACAAGAACCGATAGGGGTTCACGACCTCCGCGTACGCGTTGAGCAGGGGCTTGTTGTACATGTCGAACATGTGCCCGCCCACGATGGACGGGGTGTGGCACATGTCCGCGAACGCGGTGGCCCGCAGCACGCCCTCGGACTCGAGCAGGATGTCGTCGTCCAGGATCAGGACGTAGTCGGACTTCTCCACGCCGTTCGGGGTGTCCCGGCCGCGCACGACCTCGTACATGTTCCGGGCGAAACCACCGGAACCTCCCATGTTCCCCTGCCGGATCATCCGCAGCTTCCCGCGCATGGCCTTCTCGGCCTGCGAGAAATCGGGTTCGTCCTGGACCAGCTTGTTACCCTGGTCCACGATGATCAGCTCGTCGAGGACCTCGTCCAGGCCGTCCGCCTCGGCAATGGTCTTGATCGTGTTGACGCAGTAGTCCGGGCGGTTGAACGTCGTCACACCCAGGGTCACGCGACCCACCGGGCGGCCATGGGACGGCACGAGCCAGGACGCCGCGTCCAGGACCATGCCCTCCTCGTCCGCGATCAGGTCGAACCAGTACCAGCCGCCGTCACCGAACGGGGCCAGCGTGAGCTCGAACTCGCACGTGGCGCTCCCGCTGACCCGGCGGTCCTCGACGCGCTGCGCGACCCCGCGAGCATTCGTGCGGTACACGATGAGCGATCCGGCACCCGTAGTGCGCACACGCAGCACCACGGACTCGGCCACGGTCCAGCGGCGCCAGTAGGACGCCGGGAACGCGTTGAAGTAGGAGCCGAACGAGACGCGTCGCCCGGCCCGGATCCGCACCGAACGGCGCGAGAGGATGTCGTCCGGGTGCTGGTTGGCGGTGTCGGCGCCGGCCGAGGACGGGCCGTCCCGGTTGATGGGACCGTCGATGTACAGCGGCAGGGCGTCCAAGTCCTTGTTCGCGGGGAACACGACCCGGGCCACCTCCCGCAGGTCCTCCGCCGTGCTGGGCTCCGTGTTGATCTTGGCCAGGTACTCCTGGTCATCCGTGGTCTGCGGTTCGGGCTGGCTGGCCTGTTCCACGCGTTCGCTGCTCACTCGTCCATTCCTCCGCTGCTCAGGGGCGCACCGGAGGTGAAATGCGGTGCGATCTTGTTGTCCACCATGGACAATGCCGAGCCGATGGCCATGTGCATGTCCAGGTACTTGTACGTGCCTAAGCGGCCGCCGAACAATACCGACGACTCCCCCTTGGCCAGATCCCGGTACGCGAGCAGCTTCTCGCGGTCCGCCTGCGTGTTCACGGGGTAGTAGGGCTCGTCGCCCTTCTCGGCGAAACGCGAAAACTCCCGCATGATCACGGTCGCGTCCTTGGTGTAATCACGCTCCGGGTGGAAGTGGCGGAACTCGTGAATGCGCGTGAACGGGACGTCCTCGTCCGGGTAGTTCATCACCGAGGTGCCCTGGAAGTCCTCGATGTCCAGGACCTCTTCCTCCAGATCGATCGTGCGCCACGAGAGGTCGCCCTGGGCGTAGTCGAAGTACCGGTCCACCGGGCCCGTGTAGACCACGGGGACCTGGCCCACCACGTTCGACTTGGAGAACTCCTGGGAGTCGTCGAAGAAGTCGGTGTCCAGGCGCACGTCGATGTTCGGATGGTCCGCCATGCGCTCAAGCCACGCGGTGTACCCGTCCACGGGCAGGCCCTCGTGGGTGTCGTTGAAGTAGCGGTTGTCGTACGTGTAGCGCACGGGCAGCCGGGAGATGATGGACGCGGGCAGGTCCTTCGGATCGGTCTGCCACTGCTTGCCGGTGTAGTGCTTGATGAACGCCTCGTACAGCGGGCGTCCGATCAGCTGGATGCCCTTGTCGTTGAGGTTCTGCGGATCCGTGCCCGCCAGTTCACCGGCCTGCTCGCGGATCAGATCGCGTGCCTCCCCCGGGGAGTACGCCGCGCGGAAGAACTGGTTGATCGTGCCCAGGTTGATGGGCATGGGGAACACCTCCCCCTTGTGCCGGGTGTACACCCGGTGCACGTAGTTCGTGAACGCGGTGAAGCGGTTCACGTACTCCCACACGCGCTCGTTCGAGGTGTGGAACAGGTGGGCCCCGTAGCGGTGCACCTCGATCCCGGTCCGCTCCTCGTTCTCGCTGTAGGCGTTGCCGCCCAGGTGGGAACGCCGGTCGATCATGGTGACCTTCAGACCCATTTCTCGCGCCGCTCGTTCCGCCACGGTCAAACCGAACAGACCCGAGCCCACGACCACCAGATCAGTGTTCATGTGTTTCTCCTAGCATCTTCCGCGATTCATGCACGGACATCGTCTGGCCTAAAAATACCGGACACCACCCCGTGCGCCCTGTGTGACCCGCACAGCGCCGCGCCTCGTGAGCGTCGTCACACGGCGGCGTCGTGCGCAGGGTGCGACGCCGCTCGGCCGCTACGGCGACGGCGCCGCAGCTCGGAGGACGGCGGGGTTCACGCACCGCCGCACCGGGATGACAGCGAGGCGCGCTCCGCGTTCAGCGGGCGCCCGGGGTGAAGCCGCTGAGCACCCACGCGGCGGCGGCTCGCCCCGACGCCGCGAGCGACGCGTTCTCGCGGGCCCACGTCCGACGGCGCTCACGTGCGCCCTCGCGCTCACCCGAGCGGGCGTCGTCGAGCGCGCGTTCCATGGCGTCCGCGACCGCCTCGGGGGTGAACTCCACGGGCGTTCCCAACCGGTTCTCGGACACGAGGCGGGCACCCGCGCCCACCCCGGCGTAGATGGACGGTGTGCCGCACGCGGCGGCCGCGTAGAGCTTGGTGGGCTTGGAGAAGTCGTACCCGGTGTGCGGGATGACGGAGGCGAGGGCGGCCACGGCACCCCGCAGGAACGCCGCGGTGCGCGCCGGGGGCTGCACGCCGTGGAACACGACGTTGTCCGGGGCCAGCCGCGCGGCGACCTCCTGGACGCGGGTGAGGTCCGACCCGCGCCCCAGGACGTGCAGGGTCACCCCGGGGTGGCGCGGCAGGATCCGGGCGAGCGCCTCGATGAAGATGTCCATACCCTGCCATTCGGACACGGACCCCGCGTACACGAAATACGGTCCGTCCCACGGTTCGGCGGGGCCGTCCGCGGTGAAGGTGTCGGTGTCGATCCCGTTCTCGGCGAGGAACATCTTGTCCCGCCCGACCCCGGTCACGCGGCGCAGTTCCTCGCCCATCGATTCGGACACCGTGATCACACCGCCGGCGCGCCGGGCGGACACGGTCTCCGCGACGCGCATCAGCTGCGTCACCACCGAGGGGACGTCCATGTTCAGGGTCGCGGAGGTCCACACGTCCGGGTTGTACCAGATGTACGGACGACGCCGCAGTGCACTCGACAGCCACACCGCGAGTCCCGTGGTGGGGGGTGGTTCGCTCACCACGATGTCCGCGTCCATGGTGAGGAGGCGGGCGAAGGCCTGGACGTCGAAACTCAGGTACTGGGCCACGCCGCGGACGTAATCCTCGCTGTCCCGCAGAACGGGGACCCGCACGATGCGGTACGGCTCGTCCACGGTGGCCGCAGCCATGGCGCGGGGCGGGTTCGTGGTCAGGACCGTGACGTCGGCCCCCTCGGCGGCGAAGCCCCTGGCCAGGGCGGCCAGACGGAAGGACGCGGCCGCCGGTTCGGGGAGGAAGATTCGGCTGACGATGACAACCTTGCGGGGTCTCATGGCCTTTACTGTCTCATGATTCACGCCCCAATCCGGACCGCGTCCACGGCGCGTGCATGGGCGTTCGGTGGGAAGATCGGCCCGCGGTGAGCCCACTGCACGAGCGAGCCCTTGTACGCCCCCGCGCCGCGCGGATCCACACGGCGGGACGTGTCCTCGCCGCGGGCGGTCACCGGCGGGTGAAGTGCTGTCATGCAGTTGAGTCTCCGGATCACGTGGGCCGGTTCCGGCGTGGTCCACACCGCGCACCTCACCGCCGCATCGGGTGCGCGCGGGGCGGACCTGCGCGCCGAACTCGCCCGACTCCTGGGGACGCCGTGCACCGCCGTGGTATCGGGCGTCGATCTCGCGGCCGCGCGCGTGGGCACCCCGCCCCTGACGGATGGTGCCACGGTGGTCCTGACCCCGGAGGCACGGACCCTCGACGACGCGGACGTGCCGGCCGGGCCCGCTCAGGCCTCGACGCCGGGTCCCCCGTCCCCGGTCGAGCCGCTCGCGGATCCACAGGAGACCGCGTATCTCGTGGCCGTGGAGGGCGTCGGGGTGGGAACGCGCCTCCCGCTGGCCCGCGGAACGCATCAGCTCGACCTCACGCCCCACGAGCCACAATTGCTCCCCGCGTCGCAGCTACGAAAAGATCCCGCCCACCCGACCCTGATCATGGATGACGTGGGCCTGCGGGTGCTCCCGGGAGGCGCAGCACTGCGGCACGGCGACCGGGTCCGTGTGCGGGCGGACGGTCGCGCGTGCACCCTGCGGGTCTCGTTCCCCCCGGCGCACACCGAGGACCTGGCCTGGCCGGATCCGGCGGTGCCCCCGGCAGGATTCACCGCCCAGGAGACGGATCCGGCCCACCCCTTGCGTGTGGACTCCCCCGCGGTCGGGAAGTCCCGGATCGCCCTGATCACGGGTCTGCTCCCCCTCCTGGCCGGGATCGGTATCGCGGTGGTCACCCACTGGTGGTTCTTCCTGGTCTTCAGTGCCCTTGGTGCGGTCACGTCCGCGGTGGGTTGGTTCGGCGAGCGCGGCGCGCGGCGCGATCATCGACGTCGCCTGGCCGCGGCACTCCAACGGGACCTGCGCCGCTGTGAGAAGGCGGCGCCGTCGGCCGCGGAGATCGTGGCGCGCGGCCGGGCGGTGCGCAGCTCGTCCCGGAGTGACGGCGGCGGACCCCGCCCGGCCACCGCACTGTCCCATGACGCGACAACGCCCGGACGGATCGGCGCCCCTGCTGAGCGGACACGTCGGTGGGTCCGGCTGGGTCACGCGGCACGGTCCGCGCACATCGTCGGTGACCGTGCGACGGCGCCTCGCGCGGCATTCCACTCCCACGCTCCCGTGTTACTGGATCTGGCGGGGATCGGCAGCCTGACCCTGGTTCTCGACCGGGAACGCGCGGAGGGTGTTCTCCATGCCCTGGCCGTGCAGTTGTTCACGGGGCACGCGGCGCTCGCCGCATTGCGCGTGTCCCCGGGCATCACGTGGCGCCCGCCCGTGGCCCACGATCTGCTCGCAGCACCCCGCGAGAATCCCACGGCCTCTTCACCGGACCGGGACGTCGCGCTGGAGGTCGTGACACCGGCGTGGGCCGCCACCGCGCCGGCCACGCCCGGGACGCTTCGCATCATCGTGACGGCAGACCCGGAGGGTGCCCCCGGGGACACCGTCGTCACCGCGGGACCGGACGGCCTGCGGCTCAGCAGCCGAGTGGTCCATGCCGTTCCGGGGCTTGCGGAGACCGGGCGCGGGACGCACCTCGCGTTCACGCCGGACACCGTGACCTTCGACACCGCAGAGGCGGCGATCCGCGCGTGGCGACGAGCCGCGGGAGGCGCTCACGGTGGGCCACTGCCTCGCCGCGTGGGCTCGCACGAGCTGGTGGCCGCGCACCTCGGTCCGACCTCCACCTCGCTCGTCGGCACGTGCCGTGGCGGGTCCGCCGCTCGTCCCCAGCCCGCGACGTCGAACGCAGCGCTGGCCGCGGTGTTCGGCGTGTCATCCGCGGGGCCGGAGGTCGTCCGGCTCGACGACGAGAACCCGCACCTGCTCGTCGCGGGCACCACGGGATGCGGGAAGTCGGAAGTGCTGCGCACCCTCGTCACGGGGCTCGCACACGCATTCCCACCCGAGCGCCTGGAATTCGTGTTCATCGACTTCAAGGGCGGGGCGGCCCTGGCCCCACTGACGGGGCTACCGCACGTCACGACCCTGCTCACGGACCTGGGACCCGACGAGGTCCGCCGCGCCCTGGCCTTCCTACGCTCCGAGGTGCAGCGCCGCGAGCGGGTCCTGTGCTCCCTCGGGCTCAATGATATGGCGCAGCTGCTGTGCGCCGCGAGCGGTGCACTTCCCCTACGGGAGCTCGTGGTCGTGGTGGACGAGGCCAGGATGCTCACGGATGCCTTCCCGGATGCGGGGCAACAGCTCGCGGTGATTGCCGCGGTGGGCCGTTCCCTCGGTGTGCACCTCGTGCTCGCGACCCAGCGTCCCCAGGGTGCATTGAGCGCGGACGTGCGCGCCAACATCACCCAGGCACTGTGTCTGCGGGTGCGCAGTGATCAGGAGTCGATGGACGTACTCGGAACCGCCGCGGCGGCCCGCATCACCCCCGGCATCCCGGGCCGCGGGTTCCTGGACCGCGGGGACGGCCCGCCCGTGGAGGTGCAGGCGGCGGTCCTGACCCGCATGATCCCACCGCGGCCCGAGCCCCTGGTGCTTCGTTTCGATCCCGGACCCCTTCCGAGCCCGCCCGCCGCGGGAACCGGGCACCTCCGCCTCACCGCGTCCTCGGAGCGGGAAGCCGGGGTCACCGCCGCGGTGCGCGACGTCTCCCGCGCCTGGCACGGGTATCCGCCGCCCACCTCCACTGATATGGCATCGTCTCGCGTTCCCGCCGACGCCGCTGTCCCACCGGCCCTGCCCCGCCACGTGCCCGCGGTGCGCACCGACGGTGACGAGGTGGATCTGGGTGCCGCGGAGAATCCGGCGGCCCACTGGTGCGGGCGGGTCTCGTGGCACCCGTGGCAGGACGGGCCGCTGTTGCTGATCGGACGCCCCGAGGCCACGCGCAAGGGACTGCGCGATGTGCTGCGGCGCTGCGCCCACATCCGGATCCCGACCGCCACGGACGAGGCACACACGGGGGTGGCGGTGTACGTCCTCACCGCCTCGGGCCAGCCCGTGGAGGGGCTCACCACGGCGGGCGGTCGGCCCCTGCACCCCGCTGTCCGCGGCTGTGCCCGTGCGGACCAGCCCGGGGACGTGGCCCACCTGGTGCGACAACTCCATGAGGGGCTCGAACACGCGTCCACCGTTCCCAGGGATCCCCCGTCACGCGCCGTCCTCGCCGTGGACGACTGGGATCGCTGTTGCCAGGTCCTGCGTGCGAGCACGTGGGCGCATCTGGAGGACGAGCTGGTGTCTCTCATGGCCACGGGTGCGTCCGGCGGGCTGTCCTGCGTGGTCGCGGGGGATCGCGCGCTAGTTGCGGGACGCGCTTCCCACCTCGGCTCCAACCGCTTGTACTTCCCACAAGGACAGAGCAACGATGCCCTCGTGCAGTGGCCCCGCCTGCCCCCGTTCACGCCGCATCCCGAGCGAGCCGCCCTCGCGGGCCCGATGGCCGCCCGCTGCACGCCGTGGGGCGTGGAGGATTCTTCGGGGCACCTCGCGGTCGTCCAGCTCGCCAGGTGGCTCGGACCCGACGCACCCGCGGTCGCCCACAGTGCCCCGCCCGGACCCACCGTGCCCACGGGCCTCCGGGATGCCCGGCTCGTTCCGCCACGGCCCGATGAACCTGCGGGTGCACTCGCCGCCGCGTCCCAGGATTCCCCGGACGCACGGCGCACCGACGGCCCGACGCACCAGCCGGCGAACCCGTGGCCCACGTCCTTCCCCTTGCCCACCGTGTGGCATGTCCCCGATCGGTCCGTGGCCGGCTTGGTGCTGGGTGTCACGCGGGACGGGCAATGCGCCGTTCACCCGTGGGGTCCCGGTTCGACCCTGATCGTCGCCGGCCCGGCGCGGTCGGGGCGATCCACGTTCCTTGACGCCGCCCGTTCCGGGTTGGCTGCACGCGCATCCCGAGGCGGCGGGCCTGGACATCTCGTATTCGCCGGCTCCCCCAGCACCGCAGCCGAGGCCGAGGAGCTCCTGCACGCCGCCAGGTCAGCTGATCGGCCGGCCACGATCGTGATCGACGACGCCGACCACCTCACCTCCGATGTCCTCCGGGCACTGGCCACCGCGTGGTCCGCGCATGCAGCCCCGGTCGAGTCCCACCAGGCTGCGGACAGCTCAGCCACCGCCTCGGCCCAGCCCGGGGCACGAATGATCGTGGGCGTGCGCCTCACGGATGCGCTCGCGGGGACCTTTCCCCCGCTACTCGCGTGGCGACAGCACGCGGACACGCTCCTGGTGCGTCCACGGCGGGTGTTCGACGGTGACGTGTTCGGCGCGTCCCTCACGGGCCTTGCGCTGGGCGGGCCGCCCGGCCGCGCGGTCTGGGTGCACCGCGGCCTCGCGGAACCGGTGCAGCTGCCCGCGCCCGCGCAGGCGGTCACAGGGTGAGAGGTACGACGACGCTCGGCCCCGTTCGGCGGGCCACGCCCCGCAACCGTCCGGTCACCCGGGGCCGTTGCGGTGGACGCCATCACTGCCGGCTCGCGCGAGCATCGGTGCCTGAGGTCCCGGCGTGCTCCGCGGGAGGTCCCGCGAGGTCAGCGGGCGACGTCGTCGTGGGTGCGATGCATCCAGGCGACGGTGCGCGGTGCGAACAAGCACAGGACGGTGACCACCGCGATCGCCGCGACCACGATCCCCCATAAGCCCACGGTGAGCTGCAGGAAGGACAGTCCGACGATCAACAAGAACGCCTGAGACACCAGGACCGCGGCGCGCGGCCAGCGTAACCCTCGCCAGGTCCCGCGGGCCGCCGCGCCGAGCCACAACGCACCCGCGGCGAGCACCACGGTCGCGAAGATGATCCCCGCGATGGGCAGGACATGCACGGAGAACAGGGAGACGACCAGGCCCACGGCAACCGCGAGCAATGCCGCACCCTCCAACGCCACCAGCACGGTGATCACGGATGCAGTCCAGGGCCGGGAGCTCGCGGCTCCGGGGGCGGTACGACGATCCGGGGCGGCCATGCGGAAAACCTTTCGGCGGGAACGGGAGCACTCCCACTGTAGTGACCGCATCGGCCCGCGGCCGGTGACGGATGCCGGGAACCTGTCCCGTCCGCTGATGCCGGAGGCCGATGCCACCAGTCGGTGCCGACGGCTCATTCGGGAGACCGGTCCTAACACTCGGTCCCGGCCACCGATGCCGGCCGTCGGCCGCGCGGGCAGCGGCCCGAGCAACCGGTCCCACGGGTCCGTCTCATCGGTGGGTCCCAGCCGCCGGTACAGGGGCCGGCCTCGCGCACGGACATCCGGCGGCAATCGTTGCGAGGGGCGCCTTGGGATGTGATATAGCGCTCACACCCTTGTTTACTGTGTGTTTACGTGGGAAAATTGTGGGCAGAATCCCCAAGGCCCGACATTCACGGGCCTTTTCTGTGTGTCATTCCCCCCGGAAATCCGCGACGCGGCTCGCTGCCGCATTGCGTGGGATGCGCACGGGCCCGCACCCACGAACCCGAAAGGAGCCGTGCCGTCATGGATTGGCGTAGTCGCGCAGCTTGCCTCGAAAAGGATCCCGAACTGTTCTTCCCGGTGGGCAACACCGGCCCCGCCCTGTTGCAGATCGAGGAAGCCAAGGCCGTGTGCCGCACGTGCGAGGTCATGGACACGTGCCTGCAGTGGGCCCTCGAATCCGGCCAGGACGCCGGTGTGTGGGGCGGTATGAGCGAGGACGAACGGCGTGCGTTGAAGCGCCGCGCCGCCCGCGCCCGCCGCGCCTCCTGAGTCCGTTCCCCACGGCGGCCCGTGACCTGCTCCCACGAGCGGGTCACGGGCCGCCGTCGTCCGCGGCCGGCTGGGCGTGTCAGGAGCGCCCGGACGTCGCTCGCGGGAACCGGGCGGTGATGATCACGCTCGTCCCACCCCCGTCAGCGGGTTGCCACCGGATGCCGCCCTGCAGCTCACCGGCCACGAGCGTGCGCACGATCTGCATCCCGAGTCCCTCGCCCTCCGCGGGTGGGCGGTAGGCGTCCACACCGGATTCCTCGATCACGGCGTCCCCCATGCCGCGCCCGTCGTCGTTGATCGCGATCTCGACGACGCGGTACCTCTCCCCCGCGTCCGTGACCTCGTCCTGCCGGTGCGTCACCGCGAGCTCCACGGTGCCGTCCCGGTCCTTGAGCCCATGCTCCACGGCGTTGGCCACGATCTCGTTGACCACGAGGGCCACGGACGTCGCGCTCTTGGACGGCAACCGCCCGAACCGGCCGCTGACCCGGGTGCGCACGTGCTGGCCCGCGGAGGCGGTCTCCACCGCGAGTTTGACCTGGTGGCGGATGAGGTCGTCGAAGTCCACGTCCTCCGAGATCTCGTGGGACAGGGACTCGTGCACGCGCGCGATCGCACTCACGCGCCGCATGGCCTGCTGCAGGCCGTTGCGTCCCTCGTCGGAATGCATGCGCCGGGACTGCAGGCGCAGGAGGGCGGAGACCGTCTGCAGGTTGTTCTTGACCCGGTGGTGGATCTCCCGGATCGTCGCGTCCTTGGACACGAGCTGCAGGTCGCGGCGCCGCAGTTCCGTGACGTCCCGGCACAGCAACAGCGCCCCGGTGCGTTCCGGGCCCTCCCGCAGCGGGATCGCACGCAGCGTGGCGGAGGCCTTGCCGGTGGCCAGTTCCGCGCGCCACGGCATGGTCCCCGCGAGCACGGGCGCCAGGGTCTCGTCCACGCCCGGGGCGGTCAGGGGCAACTGGCGTGCCACGTGCAACAGGTTCTGCCCCGTGATGTCCCCCGCCAGACCCAGCCGCCGGAACGTGGACAGACCGTTGGGGGAACAGAACTCGACGGTCCCCTCGGCGTTGAGCCGCATCATGCCGTCGCCCACGCGCGGGGCGCCCCGGCGGGAATCGGTGCGCACCGCGAAATCCGGCCACGTCCCCTGGTTCGCCATGCGCAGCAGGGCCGAAGCCAGCTCGTGGTACACGAGTTCCATGCGGGACGGCAAGCGGTCGTGCTGGGGGTCCGCGGTGAGACTGAGGACGGCGATCGTGCGGTTGTTGCGCACGAGCGGCACGAGGGTGACCGACCGCGACGCGAGGCTCGACCACTCGGACGGACCGGCCCGTTCGATCCGCCGGTCCACCCACGCCCTGCGCAGGGTGAACGCAGCCTCGCCACCCACGACCTCCCCCACCATGTCTTTCTGGTAAGCGGTGGGTCCCGTGGTGGGCCGGGCGTGCGCCAAGACGAGGAACTCGCTGCCCTCACCCGGGATCGGATCCCCCGTGGGGCTCTCGGCGGCGGGGATCACGTCCGCGGGGAAGCACAACAGCAGGTCCCCGAAGCCCAGGTCCGCGACCATCTGCCAGTCCCCCACGAGCAGGTGCAGCCACTCGGCGTCCCCGGCGTCGAAGTCCGGGACAGATCGCAACGGATCCGTGAAGGCCATGGAACGCTCGCTTTCCGATGCTCAACCGCGGCGCAACCACGCGCCCATCCGACGCCCCAGCCTAGTCCCCGCCGGGCCCGCTCCCGCGCCCACGGGTTCTGCCGCGCCCTCGTGTGCATCGGGCTCACGCATCCGCCGCACGAGCTCCGCGAGCCCACTCATCTCGTGACGTAGCGTGCTGCGTGGCGCTGTCTCCGAGAGCACAGCACCGGCGAGCAGGGCGTCGTCGCACGCTTTGGCGTCCCACGAGAGGGTGTGGGCCACGGGGTGCCCGGGCGAGAAGCGCTCCCAGGCCTCCCGCACGGACTCGGCCGCGGAGCGACCGGTGGCGGCGGCGCGCAGTTTGTTCATGACGACGACGATCCGCGCGTCCGGTGCCGCGTCCAACAGGTCCGGCAGAGCCTTGACGAGCCGCGGTACGCCGAGGGTGTCCGCTGCGCCGAGTGCTATCACCACGTCCGCGGCCGCGACCGCGGTCAGCGTCCCGGCGTTGCGCCGCGGGGCCATGAAGTCGGAACTGATCTCCTCGTCGGACTCGAGGCCGGAGGCGGTGTCCACGACTACGGCGTCGTAGTCCTTCCGGGCACGGTCGAGCACGAGGTCCAGGGCGGAACCCCGGATCTCGGGCCAGCGGTCGTAGCGGGTGATCCCGGTCAGGACGTCCAGCGAGGCGCCCGCGACGGACACCGTGCTCGCGCAGCGTCGCAATCCCTCCCGGTCCAGCCGCGCCTGGTCGACGAGCCGGCACGCCTGCGCCAGCCCCGCGGCTTCGTCCAGCATCCCGAGGCTCGCCGCGACCGAGGCGGCGTAGGTGTCCGCGTCTACGAGCAGCACACGCCGCCCGAGCAGGGCAAGTTCGGCGGCGAGATTGAGCGAGGTGACCGTGCGGCCGGGCGCTCCCATCGGTCCCCACACGGCGATCACCCGGCAGGCTTCGGCATGGTCGAGGGCGTCTGAGTCATCGAGGTCGTGCGCCGTCGCGGGATCGCCGGATGACCCACCGGGCACGGCAGCCCCCGAGCCGAGTCCGGCGGCGTCGGGGCCGATGTGCCCTTCCCCATGGGTGCTGTCCGGGGAGGATGCGGAATTCGCGACTGCTCGGCCCGCGGCTCGCCCGGCTGCTCCTTCGCGCGACGTCGGCCCGTCCGCGGGTGCATCAGTCGCCGCCGCGCTGTTCGATACCGCTGCTTTCGATGCCGTTCCCTTTGACGACGTTCCTCTCGACGCCGCTTCACGCTCGGGTGCCGGGCGTTCGCCCGGCGCCGCAGCGCCGTCGTCCCGCACCGACGACGGCGAGCGTGCGGGACCGAGCATCGCGCGGGTGATGATCCGGGCCAGCTCCTCCCCGGTGGCGTCCGGGGGCACGCTGTCGACACCCAGACGCTGCACGCGGGACTCGTCGTGTCCCTCGACCACCAGGACCCGCAGGTCGTCGGTCTCGAGTTGATCGAGCAGGCTCGCGGTGAGCTCCTCGGCACCCTCCGCGACGAGCGCCACGTGGGCCATGCGGGTGTGGGCGCATGCGAGCAGCTCGGCGAGGTCCAGACAGCGCCGCACCACCGTGACGTCCCCGTGCAAGCGTTCGAGCCGGTCCACGAGCGGCCACGTGCTCGTCCCGAGCGTCACCACCGAGATACTCACGAGCCGGAACCCGCCGTGTTGAGCACCAGGGTCACCTTGGCGTCGTTGCCGAGCGCATCCACGAGCGGACCCACTTGGGCCTGCGTGACGAGCACGTAGACCGTGGCCGAGGCGTTACCGCCAAGCGCCGTGTCCTTGGTGTCCACGCGCGCGATCTCCGCGCCCGTGACGAGTTTCTCGGGCGCCCCGTACCCGCGCCCCGTGGGTTTGGGCTCGGCCACCCACACGTCCACGTGGGACCCCGCCTCCGCCTGGGCCGGCATGGGGGTGGTCAGGGCGATCCCCACGGGTGTGCGGTCGAGCTCGTCCGCGGTGCCCACCGCCGCAGCCGGCACGAGTTGCCCGCGCGCCACGCGCTGGGTCACCACCGCGTTCTCCCGCAGTTGCCCGTCCGCGACGTACTGCGCGGAGGAATCCTGCAGGTGTGCGTCCACCGTGCCCAGGTCCTCCCGCGAGATCCGTTGCCCCACGGAGAGGTCGTTGGCCGCGACGTAGTACGGCTGGGTACGGTTGGCCGTGGCGACCAGCAGGATCACCCCCAGCACGGAGAGAAGGACCAACAGCAGCCCCACGAGCAGCCGCGGATCCCGCCAGGACGGTTTGCGGAATCGTGCGGCCGTGGACCGTCCCGAGCGCTCGAGCGCCGCGGTGCTCCCCATGCTGACATCCTTTCGTGATGCGCCGGCCCCCGCCGGCTGCACCCGAGTGTGCCGCGTCGCACACCGCGCTGGGAAGTGTGACGAACGACCTGTGGACGGAGGTGGCCACGTGTTCATTCCGCCCAGGACCTGTTGATAACCCGCCGCCTACCCCCTCACGTGGGACAATGACGAGCGAACCCCGATGAAACAGCATGCAACGGCACCTAAGAAAGTGATGGACCGGAATGTCCCAGCAGCGATTCCTCACACTCGCGGACGTCGCCGAGATCCTCTCGATCTCCGTCCCGCAAGCGCGTGCCATGGTGCGTTCGGGGGAGCTCCCCGCGATCCAGGTGGGCGGCCGGGGGCAGTGGCGCGTGGAGACGGTCAAGCTGGAGGAGTACATCCAACAGGGCTACGAGCGCACCGAGCAAGCGGTGCGTGAGGGCACCCTGCACTGACACACCCTTGGGACGCCGGGCGACTCACCCCGCATCGAGGGACGAGACCAGCGCCACGGCATGGAACCCCACCGTGCGCACCGCGGTGACCGAGCTACGTCGGCGGAACTGGTCCTGCGGGTGCACCGCGACGTCGAAGAAGTCCTGACCCACGGCGTCCACCGTGCCCTCGATCTCCCCGTGACGGGATTCGTCCTGCAGCACGACCCGCACGTGCACGCGCGCGGTGCTGAGGGCGCGCAGGACGTGGCCCATGCCGAGCCTGCGGATGGTCGAACGTTCCGGGAGCACCTCGAAGCGACGCGGTAGTCCCTCCCACCACACCACGCTGTGCAGTGGGACCAGGTGCTGGAGGTGCCGCTCGCGCACCACAACCCAGCCGGAGCCCACGTCCGCGAGCTCTCCCTCCAGGGTGTCACCGCGCGCTGGGCGCAGCCGCACGGGACCGCCGCGGTGTGCCGCGAGCCGCTCGAGCAGCGTGAGTCGTGACAGCTCCGCGCGCGCGGTCTCCACGGCCTCCTGCTCCACGAGCCGCACCCTGGCCTGCTCGAGTTGGGCCTCCATGTCCTCGAAGAGGTCGTCCCAGCGCATCCGCCACCGTCCTTGGGTCTCGGGGTCCTGAGGTCACGCTACGGCGTGCAGGGGCCGGCTCCGCGTCGGATGTCATGTCGACATGAATGCAATTGCAACGATGATTGACAGCCGACCGAGACCGCTGAATGATCTAGAAATGTCAAACGGCATCAAACAGCACTATTCGGAGGCAAAGATGTCTACGATCCATCGATCGGCACCTTCCACCGGCACCCGCTTGGCCGCCGCGTGGCTCGGCGTCCCCGTGCTGGCCGGGGCGCTGGGGGTTCTGGGCCTCGGATATGCGCAGACTCTGCGCGCCACAGGATCCGGTCAAGACCCCGACCTGTTGGTCGCGGTGGTCGCGGCGGGTGCGTGCCTCGCCGTGGCCGGGTGGTGGGTCGGTGGACTGGTGATGCTCGCCCTCGCCCGGGCGGCCCGGCGACTGCGCTGGCACGGCCTGGAGCGGTGGGCCATGCGCCTCACGCCCACCCTGGTCGCGCGCACCGCGGTCGCCCTCGTGGGCGTGCAGCTCGTGGTCGTGGCGCCCGCCCACGCCGACGACGCCGCCCTCGACCCCTTCTGGGCCCCGGCCACCGCCGGTACCGAGCAGCTCGCGGAGCCCTCCGCCCCCGCGCCGGAATCCGTTCAGGAAGCTGTTCCCGACACCGCGCCCGGAGCGCAGACGAGCGGCCCGGAAGCGACCCCCGAATCCACGACCGCTCCTGTACGGGCCCCGGAGGCCTCGACCCCGATGCTCGAGCCGGCCAACCCGCCCGCTGGGCAGCGCGTCTCCAATGGCGTCCTCACCGTGATGGCCGGGGACACCCTGTGGGGCCTCACCGAACAATTGCTGGGGCCGGGGGCCACGGACGCCACCGTGTGCCACAACCTCCCGGCGTGGCTCGAGCTGAACGCCGTGGCGCACCAGGGGGATCTGATCCGCCCCGGGGACCAGTTACGCGTTCCGCCCCACCTGCTCGATCCGGCGGGCGCACCGCACGAGGAGCGCTGCACCGGATAGGTCTACCCCAGGCAGGTCCGCCCTGGGATCCATTACTTCAAACACGGCCACTTCAGGACCCGCCCGCGACCCACGCGGGCCCCGGAACACCGTCGGGAACTCGCCTCGCGGCGGGGCCACAACCTCTCTCCATCGTCCCCGGGCCGTCCGGCCCACCCTTCGTCACCGAGGAGCACACCATGAGCATCGCCGTCCCCGAATCAGCACCCCGCACTCCCGCGGGCGGTTACACGTGGCGCCAGGACCGCACGGTGGCGGCCCTCACGGGCAAGAACGAGATGGAGCGGGTCGGCGCGATCGCCCGCAGCATCGGGCAAGCCGCGGTGGAGATCCTCGCGGGCACCCGCCCGGCGAACCAACTGTCCCGGTGGACGGAGCCTGAGGTCGTGGAACGCTTCACCCAGCGCGCGGCCATGCTCAAGCTCGTGCAGGAACAGTGCCCGGACCGGCGCGCCGTGTTCGAGGTGCACCGCGCCGCCCGGATCCGGCGGATCCGGGTGTGCAGCCCAGCCCCCGGGTGCTACGAGGCATCCCTCGTGGTGGAGGAATCCACCCGGGCGCGCGCCGTGGCGTTACGGATCGAGCGGATCGCGCGGCAGTGGCGGGTCACCCATCTGGAGGTCGGGTGATCTCGCCGGGTCCAGCCGGGCCTCAGCGCCGCTTGCCCCGCTTCGCCTTGCCGCTGGCCTTGGCGGACTTCCCCCGACGCTGGGCGCGGTTGGCCCCCTCGCCAGCGGAGGTGACACCGTCGGCATCCGAGGCCCCGTTCATCGTCGCCGGCTCGGTGTCCGCCGCAGGCTCGTCGTCGTCGGAGGACACCCGGGGCTCGGACTCCACGGCCGCGCTCGGCGTGCCGTCCTCGTCCGGGGCGGTGTACTGCAGGAACGCGGGACGCTGGGGCGTCGTGAGCTCCACGGCACCACCGTCCGCGCCGGTGCGCTGCTTGCGGACCTCCAGGTTGAACAGCGTCACCACGGTCTGCTCGCGGATGGCGGCCATCATCTCCTGGAACATGGCGTGGCCCTCGCGCTGGTACTCCACGAGCGGATCGCGCTGGGCCATGGCGCGCAGCCCGATCCCCTCCTTGAGGTAGTCCATCTCGTAGAGGTGCTCGGGCCAGCGCTGACCGATCACCGAGAGCAGGACCCGGCGCTCCAGGTTGCGCATGGCCTCGGAACCGAGTTCGTCCTCGCGTTCCTTGTAGGTGACCGCGGCGTCCGAGAGGATCTGCTCCTGGAGGAAGTCCGAGGTCAACCGCGGGCGGCCGCCCGCTTCCTCGAGGACCTCGTCGCGGGTCAGGGAGACGGGGTAGATGGCCCGCAGCGCGGTCCACAGCGCGTCCAGGTCCCAGTCCTCGGGGTGACCCGTCCCGGTGTGCTCCGTGATCACCGACGTGATGACCTCGTCCGTGAACTGCCGGATCTGATCTTCGATGTCGTCGCCCATGAGGATCCGCTTGCGATCCCGGTAGATCACGGCGCGCTGGCGGTTCAGGACGTCGTCGTACTTGAGCACGTTCTTGCGCTGCTCGGCGTTGCGCCCCTCCACCTGGTTCTGCGCGTTGGCGATACCGGAGGTGATCAAACGACCCGTCACGGGGACGTCGTCCGGGGCGATCGCCATGAGGCGCTGCGCCGCACCGGGGTTGAACAGGCGCATGAGGTCGTCCGACAGGGACAGGTAGAACCGGGATTCCCCCGGGTCCCCCTGACGACCGGACCGCCCGCGCAACTGGTTGTCGATCCGGCGGGACTCGTGGCGCTCCGTGCCCAGGACGTAGAGCCCCCCGGATTCGAGGACCTCCTCGTGTTCCGTCTTGGTCGAGGCCTCGCATTCCGCGAGGACGTCGGGCCACCGCGCCTCGTACTTCTCGGCATCGCGTTCGGGGTCCAGGCCGAGTTCGGCCATTTTCTCCACGGCGTTGAACTCGGCGTTACCACCCAGCATGATGTCGGTGCCTCGACCGGCCATGTTGGTGGCCACGGTGACCGCGCCCTTGCGGCCGGCCTGGGCCACGATCGCGGCCTCACGCGCGTGGTTCTTGGCGTTGAGCACCTCGTGGCGCACACCGCGCTTGGCCAGCAGACGGGAGAGGTACTCCGACTTCTCCACGGACGCAGTGCCCACGAGGACTGGCTGGCCCTTCTCGTGGCGATTCTCGATGTCCCGCACCACGGCGGCGTACTTGGTGGCCTCGTTCTTGTAGACCACGTCCCGCTTGTCCTCGCGGGCGATGCCGCGGTGCGGCGGGATGGCCACGACGCCAGTCTCGTACGTATTCATGAACTCGGCCGCCTCGGTCTGGGCCGTACCCGTCATGCCCGAGAGCTTGTCGTACAGACGGAAGTAGTTCTGCAGTGTGATGGTGGCCATCGTCTGGTTCTCGGGCTTGATCTCCACGCCCTCTTTGGCCTCGATGGCCTGGTGGACGCCCTCGTTGTAGCGCCGCCCGGAGAGCACTCGGCCGGTGTGCTCGTCCACGATCTTCACCTCGCCACCCGCGACGATGTAGTCCTTGTTCGCACGGAACAGTTCCTTGGCCTTGATCGCGTTGTTGAGGAACCCGATCAGCGGGGTGTTCTGCGACTCGTAGAGGTTGTCGATGCCGAGCCAGTCCTCGATCTTCTCGATCCCCGGTTCGAGCACGCCCACGGTGCGTTTCTTCTCGTCGACCTCGTAGTCGGCCTCCGGGTCGAGCTTCTGCACGACGGTCGCGAACTCGCGGTACCACCGGTTGGCCTCCCCGGAGGCCGGTCCGGAGATGATGAGCGGGGTCCGCGCCTCGTCGATGAGGATGGAGTCCACTTCGTCCACGATCGCGAAGTTGTGCCCGCGCTGGACGAGCTCCTCCTTGGACCAGGCCATGTTGTCCCGGAGGTAGTCGAAGCCGAACTCGTTGTTCGTGCCGTAGGTGATGTCCGCGGCGTACTGCTCACGCCGGGTCGCAGGGTCCTGACCACTCAGGATCACGCCGGTCTCCAACCCCAGGAAACGGTAGACACGGCCCATGAGGTTGGCTTGATACTCGGCGAGGTAGTCGTTGACCGTGACCACGTGCACGCCCTTGCCCGCGAGCGCGTTGAGGTAGGCCGGCGCCGTGGCCACCAGGGTCTTGCCCTCACCGGTCTTCATCTCCGCGATGTAACCCAGGTGCAGAGCGGCACCGCCCATGATCTGGACGTCGAAGTGACGCTGACCTAGGGTGCGGGACGCCGCTTCCCGCACGGCCGCGAACGCCTCGGGAAGAAGCCGGTCCAGGGATTCGCCGCCCTCGATGCGCTCCCGGAACGAGTCGGTCTCGGCGCGCAGCTCGGCGTCGGAGAGTTCCTTGAAACTGTCCTCGAGGCTGTTGACGGCGTCGGCGTAAGTCCTCAGCCGCTTCAGGACCCGCTTGTCCCCAGTGCGAAGAACCTTTTCCAGGAATGACGCCACGTGTGTTCGCTCCTCCGAGATCAATGGTGGGCACCGGCAGGACATTGGGTGCACCGCCGAACAGTGTACGTGAGCCAGGCTGGACGCCGGCCGCGTGCCATCGCGCCGGGCACCGGGTGGCCCCCGGACGGGTAGCCACCGAATCCCCGATGCCCACTCGGCAGGCGCGGGACGGGCAACGACCAGGTTCCCGCTACCCGCTCGCCGGGCACGGGACGGGCCCGCGACGCGGTCGCGGGCCCGTCCTCGGTGCGGTGCTGTGAATACTCAGGAGGCCTCGGAGTTCGCGGTGTCTGGCTGGTAGGCCCGCGCCTTCTCCTCCCCGGAGCGTCCGTCATTGCTGAGACTGATCACCCCGTACTCCCACCCCTTACGGCGGTACACGGCGGAGGGTTCCTGGGTCTCCTTGTCCACGAACAGGAAGAAGTCGTGACCCACGAGCTCCATCCGGTCCACGGCCTCGTCCACGGTGATCTCGTGGGCGGGGAAGCGCTTGCGCCGGATCTCCACGGGGGTAGGGGGGTCGCTCAGGGGGTACTCGGTGCTGAAGGCCTCGTCCTCGGCCGCCGCGAGTTCTTCCTGGCTGGCATACGTGGGAGTCGGTCCCGAAGGGTCGACGGGCAGCGATCCCGTGGCCTCGTGCACGGCGATGGGCCTCTGGTGCCCGGTGCGGTGGACCTTACGGCGGTCACGCGCCCGACGCAACCGCTCCACGAGCTTGGCGTAGGCCTCGTCGAACGCCGCGAACTTGTCGTCGTTGCGCGATTCGGCGCGCACCAGGGGCCCGCGCCCCACGACGGTGATCTCCACCCGCATGCCCTGGTGGCCGGAGGCGGCGTGTTCCTTGGTGACCTTGACCTCGATGGATTGGACCTTGTCGCCGAGCTGCTGGAAGCGCTCGCTCTTCTCCTCGACGTATTCCTTGAATCGGTCCGGCAGGGTGACGTTGCGGCCTAGGATGTTCAGTTCCATGAGACCCTCCACATCTTGGGGATGACGCGGGATGTGCTGCTCTCCCACACGGGACACCTTCAATGCTTCCCGTGATCTAACGCTAGAGGAAACAACGGGGAAATTCATGGATGACGACATCCGATGATCCTGCGTTCTCCCCCTGTGAACGCCCTACGCGCACCCCCGCGAGGGTCACGACCGCGGGCACCCTGGCCCCGGCCGCGGTCAGGGCGCGGACGGCCTCGGCGGCCGTGGCGCCCGTGGTGAGCACGTCGTCCACGACCACGCACGTGAGTCCCGACATGTCCCGGGCGCGCAGGCTCCCGCGTAGCGCCCGGGTGCGCTGGATCCTCCCGCGGCCCTTCTGGGTGCCGCTCCCGGCCACCGCGCGGTGCGTGAGGGCGGGTGCGATGTGCGACCGCGGGGGCAGGGCCGCGCCGCGCAGCAGGGTGGCGACCGGATCGAACCATCGACGCCGCCGCGCGCGGGCGCTCGTGGGCACCGGCACCCAGTACAGGGTGGGCCTGTCGTCGCCGAGCTCGCGCGCCACGGTCGCCAGGGCTGCCGAGAGCACGGCGGAGAGTACGGGAGCGAGGTCGGTACGGCCGCCGTTCTTGAAGGACAGCACGCACGAGGCGAGTTCGTGCTCGTACTCCCCCGCGACGATGACCCGCACACCGGACGCGGCGAGCGCCGCCGGGGGTGTCACCGGGTGCGGCCGGGCCGTGGCGCGGCGCAGCACGATCCGACACGCACGGCACAGTATGGCGCCCGGGGCGGCACACACCGCGCACGACACCGGTAACACCAGGTCCAGGGCCTGCGTGCACCACCCGCTGACGACCGCGGCCCGACGGTCCCACCGCGCGAGAACCGACGGGCGACGCCACGGTGCGCCGACGGTGCCACTGCCCGGAGCGGCGTCGTACAGCGCGGAACGAGGCACCGCCGAGGAGCGGTACGGAACGACGGGGCGGGAGCGGGTCATGGCACCAGTTCACGGTGCGCGGACGGTGTCCGTCCCCGGTACGGCAGACATGTGCAGCGCGCAGCGCACGGCGCACCCACTCAGGAACGGGTGCTCACCCCGCGAATGCGGTGTCCGTGACCTCTTCGCTCTGCAGCGCCCAGGAACTGCCCGTGAGCATGTAGAGCCGCCCGTCCGAGGCGCCGTACACCGCGGCGGACCCGTTGCCCCCGGCCAGGGAGGTCACCCCGGTCAGGGCAGGCAGCTCGTCCACCTTGCCCGCGATCGTGTACCGGCGGGGCTGCGCGTTGGTGTCCTGGTCCAGGGCACTGGACACGAACTCGTCCGGGCCGATCCACTGGGCGGTGTCCACGTCCACGCCCGTGGCCACGGCATTGCCCTTCGCGAGTTCGGTGGGTCTGCCGGAGGCGTCCCGCACCACGCCCGCGATCCACACGGTGGAACGCGTCGCGGCGGCGTCGGTCGTGACCACGAGCGCCCGGCTGCCCTCGCGGGAGATCCGCAGGGACGCCACGTGCTGGTCGTCGAGCCACGAGGCGGACACGGTGTCACCCTGCCCCTCCGACGACGCCCGCACGACCCGGACGGTCCCGGAGCGGTCCGCGCCCCACACCCACCCCAGGTTGTCGAAACTCGGCCGGGTGGGCTTGTACCCGGACCACCGCTGCCGGGGTTGCTGTCCGGGGGACACGGTGTAGACCGTGGAACCGGCGCTGTCCACAAACCCGAAGGCCCCGGCCTCCACGCCCATTCCCGGTTTGCTGAGCGTGACGCCCTCTGGCAGCGTGAGGTCCGGGATCAGCTCGGTCTGGCCGCCCTGGTAGAACGCGAGCTTGTTGTCGGAGACCCCGATCTGCCGGTTGGGGACGGTCACGGCCTGGATCGGGTCGTTGTCGCTGCCGCCGGAGGTGTCCACCGGGGCGTCGTTGATCCGCAGTTCGACGTCGTCCACGTTCGGGATGGTGCGCAGGGTGGCCCGCAGCTGTTGTTCCATCCGGCGTGCCTGGTTCACCTCCGCGGGGTCGAAGCTCGCGAGCGTGAGGTCCACCGCCGCGGTCCCCCCGGACACCGGCACGGCCGAACGGGACAGCGCGGTACCCTGCGGGATCGCACTGGTCACGGCATTGCCCAGATACGCGGCGGGCCCGCGCATGAGCGCGCGCACCGCCGCCGTGGAGGTCGTGGAGCGGGTCGCGAACCACCGCGGATCCGGAACGAGGTACTTGCTGTCCTGAGCCGAGTAGAAGTAGAGGTTGGTGGGCGAAAAGATCTTCTCGAAGTCCGCTTGCGGGACCACCACGCCGTCGGGCGCCCGGGAGATCCGCCACTGCCCGTCCACCGAGGTGAGCACGAAATCCAGGACGCGTGTGCTGCCCGAGGGCTGCTTGGCGAGCACGCCGCTGGCACTGAGCTCCCCGCTGACCTCCATGCTCGTGCGGAATTCGCCGTCGTTGAGCCGCGGCACCGTGGTGGGCTCCCCCGAGTGGATGAGCACGCGGGTATCCGGCTTCCAGGTCGCGGCGAGCTGCGGTGTGAGGTACTGGCGGGCCACGGAGTAGTCGTCCTGCGCGCCCACCCCGGCGGCCAGGAACCCCTCCACAATCTCCTGGGCCGTGGCCCCCACCCGGGGCCCCTGGGGATTGAAGGGCATCGCGGACTGCTGGGTCTGCTCCGTAGGCTCGATCACCTTGTGCACGGGCCCGGACCGCGGCATGGCCCCGCACGCGGAGAGGGTCAGGCCCAGAACCATCGCGCACGCCAGGCCCGTGTGCCGCGCCCGACGCCGCGTGGTCCCGAACACGACGTCGCTCACCCGGTGCGTGTCCCCGACGGCCCGGATGGCATCCGCCCGATCACGGGTCCGATCGTGGTCTGCGGGATTCATGATTCCTCCGTCCGATCACGGTGTCGCGAGGCGCTCGAGCCCGTGCGTTCTTGTGCCGAGGCGTTCGCATCCGTCGTCGCGGCTGGCTCCCCGGCGGCCACGTCGGCGTCCGAAAAGTCCATGAGCAGCTGGCCCGTGTCCCGGTCCTCGCTCGGGCGCACGGCCGGGGCAGTGAGCTGCAACGAACCGGTGTCGGTGACCCGAGCGGTGGATTCGTTGTGCTGTTCCACGGGTGGCATGGGCAGCGGATTGGGCTGCTCTGGATCCAGCCCCTGGTTCCGCAGCAGGGGCAGGGTGAGCCGGAAGCACGCGCCATTGTCGGGTTCGGCCCACACCGTGAGCGCGCCCCCGTGCAACCGCGTGTCCTCCGTGGCGATCGCGAGCCCCAGGCCCGTACCGCCCACCGTGCGAGCGCGTGCGGGATCCCCGCGCCAGAACCGGTTGAAGACCTTGGTCGTCTGCTCCTCGGTCATCCCGATGCCGTGGTCGCGCACCGCCACGGACACACAGTTCTCGTTGGCGCCCACGTAGATGTCCACGGGCTTGCTCTCCCCGTGCTCGAGCGCGTTGGTCACGAGATTGCGCAGGATCCGGTCGATCCGCCGCTGGTCCATCTGCACCACGCAGCGGGTCAGGGTGGACCGCACCGTGAGCTCCGAACCGGATTCGAGCACGAGCGGCGCGCACGCCTCCACGACGTCGTAGATGACGGTGAAGATGTCCGTGGACGCCATGTCCAGGCGGGCCGCGCCGGCGTCGAACCGTGAAATCTCGAGCAGGTCCGAGAGCAACGAGTCGAAGCGGTCCACCTGGTTGTGCAGCAGCTCGGCGGAGCGCCGGTTGACGGGATCGAAGTCCTCGCGTGCATTGTAGAGCACCTCCGCGGCCATCTTCACAGTGGTCAAGGGCGTGCGCAGCTCGTGGGAGACGTCCGAGACGAAGGTCTGCTGCATGGACGAGAGTTGTTCGAGCTGGGTGATCTGCCCCTGGATGGAATCCGCCATGCGGTTGAACGAACGGCTCAACCGGGCGGCCTCGTTGCTGCCGTGGACCTCCATGCGCACGTCCAGGTCACCCTCGGACAACCGCTGCGACACGCGCGCCGTACTCGAGACCGGGCGCACCACTTCCCGGGTCACGTACCACACGATGGTTCCCACGAGCAGCAACAGCGCGACCATGGACAGCAACAGCACCGCGTGGATCGAGTCCAGGGTGGCCTGCGGGTCCGAGAAATCGTAGACGAAGTACAACCCGTAGCGAGAGTTCTGGTTGAGCTGGACTACGTCCCCGATCACGATGACCGGTTTCTCCGGCTCGTTCTCCGCCATGCGGACCGAGGCCGGTTGCCAGTACGTGCCGTCCCCATCGGCCACGCGCCGTTGCAGTTGTTGGGGCACGGTGGCAGAGGTCATCCACGCGCTCTCGGTCTGCACGCCCACGAACAACTGCCCCGCGCCCTGCTCCAGGGGGATCAGGATCCAGCGGTGGTCGGTGGTGCTCGTGTCCTGGCTCAGCCCGCCCAGCATGGAGTTGATCAGCGCCTGGACCTCGGTGCGGTCGGAGGCGTCGGAGGCGTCGAAGCTCGCCTGGGCGGTGCGGATGTCGCTGCGGGCCTCCTCGAGCACCTGGTCCAGGCGGTCGGTGAACAACCGGTCCGCGATCTGGTGGGACAGGAAGCTACCCGTGGCGAGGAACGCCACGGACGTGAGCGTGAGCGCCACGGCGATCGAGCGAAACTGCAGGGACTGCCGCCAGCGGCGGATGAGCATGCGCCGACCCAGCCGGATCCTGCGGAAGCGTTTGGGTGGACACCGCTCGGCGGGGCTGTGCGCCACGGGTCGCGCCGGGGCGGACGTCATTTATGCGCGTGTCCCCCGGCTTTGTAGCCGATCCCGCGCACCGTGAGGACCACCTCCGGGTTCTCCGGATCGCGTTCCACCTTGGAGCGCAACCGCTGCACGTGCACATTGACCAGGCGGTTGTCCGCGGCGTGGGGGTAGCCCCACACGTCACGCAGCAGCTCGTCCCGGCTGAACACCTGGTGCGGCGAGCGCGCCAGGGTCGCGAGCAGGTCGAACTCCAGCGGGGTCAGGAAAATCTCCTGCCCGGCCCGGGTCACGCTGTGCCCGGTCACGTCGATCACGATGTCCCCGAGCGTGATCTCCTGGGTGGCCCCGCGGTCCATAGGGCGCAGACGCGCCTTGACGCGGGCCACGAGCTCGGCGGGTTTGAAGGGCTTGGGGACGTAGTCGTCCGCGCCGGCCTCGAGCCCGCGCACCACGTCCGCGGTGTCGGACTTGGCGGTGAGCATCACGATCGGGATGTCCGACTCGGCGCGGATCTGCTGGCACACCTGGATCCCGTCCATGCCGGGGAGCATGAGGTCCAGGAGGATGAGGTCCGGTTCGGAGGCGCGGAACACGTCCCGGGCGCCGGCGCCGTCGTAGCAGTAGACGGGCTCGAAGTCCTCGGACGCGAGGATGATGCCGATCATTTCGGACAACGCGGCGTCGTCGTCCACCACCAGGATTCTTGCTTTCATGGCCCGCTTTCGCGCTCGTCCCTGACACCCGGAGCGGCCGGGATCGGCGTCCGTGTACGCCCTCGATTCTACGGCCTGGCCGGGCTCAACCCTCGTTGCACGCCTCGGTGAGCGCGCCGCCCAGGTGCGTCACCCGCCGCAGGGCGTCCGGCAGGTGCGGCGGGGTGAGCTCGCTGATCCGCGCCGACGGCGCCAGCACGGTTCCCAGCAACGCCGCCGGATCCATGCCCAGCTCACGCCACGGGCCCAGCACGCGCCCCACGAGCTCGGACACGGGCGTGCGCCCGGCCACAGGGACGGTGTCGAAACACAACCGCACCCCCGCCTCGTGCAGGGCCGCGAGGGGCTCCCACTGCTCGGTGGGCCCGTCCGGCAGACCAAGCACGGCGGCGTCCGCGCCGACCCGCGGGGTCCAGTCGATCCCGACGGCGCCCGCGTCCAGGACCACGGTCTCCACCCCCGTCGCACGGCACGCGGCCACGGCGTCCGAGAGCGTGGCGCGCAGTTCCTGGCGCGGCAGCGCACGCAGGGTGCGGTAGCCGCTCGCGGTCGGGATGCGCCCGGTCACCACGCGTTCCAGCTCTGGTTCCTCGAGCACCAGCACGACACCGCGCCCGTCCGTGTTGCGCCGCAGCACGGCCACGAGGTCCGCGACGCCCAAGCACCACGACTGCGCGAGATCACGGCGAGCGCCGGGATCCGACTGCAGCTTCTCCCCGTTGTGCACGTGGACGGTCGCCGCGAGGGAGACCGGGCCGAGCAGCGAGAAGGCGATCGGTCCGGTGTCCGCGCCGGATTCGGCGCCCAGGACGTCCGCGACCACGTTGAGGTCGCTCTCCAGTTGCCGGCGTGCACGGCGGGAGTCGTCGCCGGGGACACCGCTGATCCGCCACCCGTGGGGCTGCCGGTCCGCGTAGAGGGAATCGAGCACGGCGCACGTGCGGGCCGCGAGCTCGGCGTGCGGACCCCGCTCCGGCAGCAGCGGCACGGTGGCCAGGTGCGGTGCGCCCAGCTCGCCGCGCAGCACGGTGAACGTCTCGAGGAGGTCCGTGCCCCGCAGGGAACGGGTGAGGGTCGCGGTGACTGCTTCGCTCATGCGTCGGTGCTGCGCTGGTGGTTTTCGGAAATGGCCTCGTGGTGGCGGATGACCTCGCTGATGATGAAGTTCAGGAACTTCTCCGCGAACTCGGGATCCAGGTGTGCGGCCTCCGCAAGTCGGCGCAACCGGTGGATTTGCGTCTTCTCGCGTTCGGGGTCCGAGGGCGGGAGGTCGTTCTCCGCCTTGAGCTTGCCCACCTGTTGGGTCGCCTTGAAGCGTTCGGCGAGCAGGTGCACGAGTGCGGCGTCGATGTTGTCGATCGTGCCGCGAATGGCTTCCAAGCGCGTCAACGCGCTGTCCGCGGGACGGTCGGTGCTCGGTGAATCGGCTCCCGATGAGTCGACGGGCGCGTGGTCGGCGGGGTCGGTGACTGCACTCATGCGTCCACTGTAATAGTGGCGCGCCCGGCGCCCGGTCGTGTGGCGGTCATGCCGCCCCACGTGGGGCTCAGGACGCGGCCGCGGCCGCGCGATCGGCGAAGGCGGCGTCGATGGTGGCCTGGCCCAGCACACGGGTGCCCTGGTAGAGCACCATGGTCTGCCCGGGGGCCACACCGCGCTGGGGCTCGTCGAGGCGCACGCATAACCGCTGCTGCCCGTCCTGCCGGGTGAGCCACGCGCGCGCCGGCGCGGGATCGCCGTGGGCGCGCACCTGGACCGTCACGGGGAACTCATCGGAGCGACCGTCCACGTCCTCGGCCATCGCCGCGACTTCGCGGGGCGGAAGCCCGGCCCACGACGGGCGGATGCCCTCCATGACGTCGATCGCCAGCAGGGCCTCCGGCCCCACGACCACCTCGTTGGTCTTGGGCCGGATCTCCAGGACGAAGCGGGGCTTGCCGTCCGGGGCGGGCCGGCCGATGTGCAGACCCCGGCGCTGACCCACCGTGTAGGCGTGCGCGCCGCGGTGCTCACCGAGTTCGGTGCCCTGGGTGTCCACGATCCTCCCGGGGGCGAGCTCCATGTGGTCCTCGAGCCACCCGCGGGTGTCCCCGTCCGGGATGAAGCAGATGTCGTGCGAATCGGGCTTCTTGGCCACGGACAGCCCGCGCTCCTCAGCCTCGGCGCGCACCTGCGCCTTGGACGGGGTCTCGGCCAGGGGGAAGATCGCGTGCTCGAGCTGCTCGGCGGTGAGCACGCCCAGCACGTAGGACTGGTCCTTGGCCCAATCGGCCGCGCGGTGCAGTTCCTTGTGCCCGTCCGCATCCGTCACGACCTTGGCGTAGTGGCCCGTGCACACGGCGTCGAACCCCAGGGCGAGCGCTTTCTCGAGCAGGGCCGCGAACTTGATCTTCTCGTTGCAGCGCATGCACGGGTTGGGGGTACGCCCCGCAGCGTACTCGGCCACGAAGTCGTCCACGACGTCCGCCTGGAACCGTTCGGAGAAGTCCCACACGTAGTACGGGATCCCGAGCTTCTCGGCCGCGCGCCACGCATCCCGGGAGTCCTCGATCGTGCAACACCCCCGCGCGCCCGTGCGCAGCGTGCCCGGGGTGCGGGACAGCGCCAGGTGCACGCCCGTGACGTCGTGCCCCGCGTCCACGGCGCGCGCCGCGGCCACCGCCGAGTCCACACCGCCGCTCATCGCTGCCAGAACACGCACGTCAATTCCTCCAGGTCCGTCGAGGGTCGAAAATTGTGGGTCGAACCGGTTTAACAACCAGCGCGCCGCCGGGGCTATTCCCGACGGCGCCGCAGTTCCCGACGACCCCGCCGTTCCTGACCCCGCCGTTCCCGGCCACTCCGCGGTTCCTGACGGCGCTGCTCAGGACGCGAAGCCCGGGACGTGCCCGGACAGCCCCGCGGCGTGGGCGCGGTCGTAGACCTCCGCCACGGCAGCCAGCACCGCGGTGACGTCGTCCGGCGTGCTCGAGTGTCCCAGGGAGAAGCGCTGGGCACCGCGCGCGGTCTCCTCGGGCACCCCCATGGCCAGCAACACGTGGGATGCGCGCGGGACGCCCGCGTTGCACGCCGAGCCCGTGGACAGCGCGACCCCCGCGGCGTCGAAGAGGAAGAGCATGGAATCGCCCTCGCACCCGGGGAACGTGAAGTGCGCGTTGCCCGGCAGCCGCGTGGGGTGCGCCCACTCGTCCTCGGGTGCGCCGGGCTCGGGCCCGCGCAGCACGGCCTGCGGGACCCGTTCGCGGATCCCCGCCACGAGGGTGTCGCGCAATCGTGCGCGACGCACGAACTCGGCGTGCGCATCACGCTGGGCGGCGTGCACTGCGGCACCGAACGCGGCCGCCCCCGCGGCGTTGACCGTGCCGGAACGCACGCTGCGCTCCTGGCCCCCGCCGAAACTCGTGGCGGCCAACGTCACCGTGCGGGGGGCGTACAGCGCGCCCACACCCATCGGACCGCCGAGCTTGTGTGCGGACACCGCAAGAGTGCTGATCCCGGGCAAGTGCGCGTCCACGGGCACCGCGCAGAACGCCTGCACGGCGTCCACGTGGAAGGACACCCCCGCCCGGTCGCACAGGGCCGCGAGCTCCGCGATCGGTTGCACCGTGCCGACCTCGTTGTTGGCCCACATCACGGTCACCAGGGCCAGCTCGTCGCCGCGGCGGTCGAGCAGCTCCCGCAGGTCGTCGGGGTCCACCCGGCCGTCGGCATCGACCTCGAGCCACGCGAGCTCGGCGCCCTCGTGCGCGGCGAGCCACTCGGCGGCCTCGGATACCGCGTGGTGTTCCACGGTGGACAGCGCGATCACGGTGCGACGCGAATCCGCGTCCCGGGCTGCCCGGAACAGCCCGAGCACGGCCATGTTGTCCGCTTCCGTCCCGCCGGATGTGAGGATGATCTCCACCGGTTCCGCGTTCAACGCCGCGGCCACGCTGTCCCGTCCGGTCTCCAGGGCCATGCGCGCGGAGCGCCCACCCGAGTGCAGGGACGCGGGGTTGCCGCCGCGTTGGGCCTGCGCCACGTAGGCCTCGACGGCCTCGGGCAGCATGTCGGTCGTGGCGGCGTGATCCATGTAGACGCGTGGTGTGGGCATGGGTCCAATTCTAGGCGCGCCCACCGCGGCCCTCCCTCGGCCGCGCACCTCCGGTGCGACCTCCCCCAGCGCACCGCCGGTGAGACCCCCGGCTGCGTCGATACAACGCCCCGCGCCCCGCCGGTGCCGTGCCGCACGGACGCGCCTACACTCGCAGCCATGCTGCATTTCGTCTTCCACACCCCCGAGATCCCCGGCAACACGGGAAACGCCATCCGCCTCGCGGCCTGTACGGGCGCGCGCCTGCACCTCGTGGAGCCCCTGGGCTTCACGTTCGGGGACGCCCACCTGCGCCGGGCGGGGTTGGACTACCACGATCTCGCGGTCATGGACGTGCACCCCAGCGTGGAAGCACTGTGGGATGCGCTCGGGGACGCCCGGGTCCTCGCGTTCACGTCCCACTCGAGCACCCGCCACACGGACGTGGCCTACCAGGACGGGGACGTTCTGCTCTTCGGCCGCGAGTCCACGGGGCTGCCCACCGATGTCCTCGAGGACGAGCACGTCACCGAACACGTCCGGATCCCCATGCTGCCCGGGCGCCGCTCCCTCAACCTCGCCAACTCCGCGTCCATCGCACTCTACGAGGCCTGGCGGCAGTTGGGCTTCCCCGACGGCGTGTGATCCCGCCACGACGACGGCGCTCGCGGGTACCGTGCGTATGCACACCCTGCGAGCGCCGTTGTGAACGCCGTCGGCGCGGCCGGAGCCGGGGGCGCCTACTTGCCCGATTGCTCGGCGGCGTTGCCCACCCTGACCTTGGCCGTGTGCTCGTCCCCGCCGCGCCGGTAGGTGACCTCCGCCTCCGTCCCGGCCGCGAGTTCCCGCACGCCGGCGGTGAGAGCGTCCGCGTCCGTGATGCGCTTGCCGTTGAACTGCGTGATCACGTCGTTCGCGCGCAACCCGGTGTCCGCGGCCGGGGAGCCGTCCTGCACGCTGCGCACGAGGGCACCCGAGGAGAACTGCTCCGAGTTGCTCCCGGACGGCGTGTAGGCGGAGACGGACGCGCCCAGGTAGCCGTGCGTGGCCTTGCCGTCCTTGATGATCTCGTCCGCGACCCGCTTGGCCGTGTTGGACGGGATCGAGAATCCCACCCCGATGTTCCCCGAACTGGAGGAGTCGTTCGAGGAGGACCCCGCCGCCGAGGCGATCGCCACGTTGATGCCGATCACCTGACCGCTCGAGTTCACGAGCGCGCCGCCCGAGTTGCCGGGGTTGATCGCCGCGTCCGTCTGCAGGACGTTGAGGTAGACGCTCGACTTCGCGGACTGCGAGCCCGACTGCCCGTTGTCCGGGAAGTTGAAGAAGAAGTCCTGCCCGCCGCCGCCCTGTTGGGAGTCCTCTGGGGTCTCCTGCGCCGCTGAGGAGGCGACGGCGATCGTCCGGTTGAGCGTGGAGACGATGCCGTCCGTGACGGTCCCGCTCAGTCCGAGCGGTGAGCCGATCGCGATCGCGGTGTCCCCCACGTTGAGCTTGCTCGAATCCCCGAATTCCGCGGGCGTAAGACCGCTCGGGTCCACCTTGATCACCGCGAGGTCCGATTCGGGGTCCGTGCCCACGAGGCTGGCCTTGCGCACGGAACCGTCCGAGGTCTGGACCTCCAGGTTCGCGTTGGAGGTGGCGCCGTCGAGTGTGACCACGTGGGTGTTGGTGAGGATGTGTCCTTGATCGTCCAAGATCACACCGGACCCCGTCCCGGCACGGCCCCCGGCGGACGCGGAGATCGTCACCACGGACGGGGAGGCCTTGTGGGTGGCCCCCGTGATCTGGTTGACCGATTCCGTGTTGTTCACGATCACCGGGGAGCTGTTGCCCGCCGCGGACACGCCGTTGTTCTCGGCGAGGGCGCCGGTCCCCACCGCGGTCCCCGCACCGATCAGCCCTGCGAGCACCATCCCGGCGACCAGGGCACCCGCCGAGAACTTGCGCTTGGGCGTCGTGGCGGTCCCAGCACCACCAACCGGTTGCGACGCCGCGGTGTAGCCGTCCTGACCACCGGAATAGGTGCCGTACTGGTAACCCCCGGTGGCGCCGGGGTGTTCGCCCGCGGGCGGGATGGGTTGGGTGTCCTGCGCGTGCCACGGCGAACCCTGGCCGGCCCCCTCCGTCCCGGAGCCGTACTGGCCGTACCGGGGCACGGGACGCTGGGGATCGCCGCCCGCACGGGGGTCATAGGAATCGGCCATGTTCTCTCCTTCAGGACTGTGACAGGACGTCGAGGGATCGTGTGTCTGGACGCGGATACCGGGACCCGCCCGGCGGCTTCCGGTGGCCCAGTATGCCCGGGCGTACTGAGCCGCGGCTGTGAGAACTGGCCGATTCCTGCACGTTGCCTGGTGATCTCCGGGACGCTCGCTGATCTCGTGACCGCATTGTCCGTTCAGCGTAGTCTGTGACTCGGACGACCATCATGTCCTGGGGACGATCCCCGGGCGGGCGTCCGCTGGGCTGAGATCGATCGGAACGAGGGTCATGAATTCACACACCGTTTGGCGCCGCGCTGTCTCCGCGATCGTACTCTCGGGAGTGTGCTTGTTCGCGGCGCCCGCCGCCCTGGCCGAGCCCCCTCAGCAGGTGGACCCCGGCACACGGATCGTGGATTCGGCCAACGTCCTGGGCAACACGTCGCAGTTGCAGGACGAGATCAACAGGGTCGCCAGCGAACACAACATCACGCTCTACGTGGTGTACGTGGACCGATTCACGAACCCCACCGATCCCGGTCAGTGGGTCCAGGACTTCGCCCGGAACAACGGTTTCGGGACCAACGACGCCGTGCTCACCGTGGCCACCGAGACCCGCCAGGCGCGGTTCGTGGCCAACTCGGCGGGTCCCCTGTCCCGCTCGGACACCCAGGAGATCTACAACGAGAACATCGTCCCGGCCCTGCGCAACGGCAACTGGGACGCCGCCGCCCAGGGTGCCGTGAAGGGGATCGACTCGAAACTCGGCGGGGTGAGCCTGAACGGGGCCGGCGGTGTGGTCGGCGGGGTCGTGGTGCTCGGCGGGCTCGCGGCCGCGGGCGTGGGCGTCGCGTCGCTCATGCGCGGGCGGCGTCGTCGTGCGAATGCACCCCAGGCCCCGGAACCGCACAACGGCAGCAGCGCGCCGCAGCGACCGCTCGTGCCCCTGCCCGAGCTGCACAAGCGCGCGGGTTCGGCGCTCGTGGAGGCGGACAACGCGATCCAGCACTCCGAGCAGGAACTCACCTTCGCGCAGCTGCAGTACGGCCGCGAGCAGACCCAGCCGTTCGAGCACGCGCTCGCGCGGGCCAAGGAGCATATGCGCGCGTCCTTCGAGCTGCAGCAGAAGCTCGAGGACCACATCCCGGACACCGAGGCGGACCAGCGCGCGTGGCTCGGGGAAATCATCGAGCGCTCCAACCAGGCGCGCGGCTCCCTTGCGGAACAGGAACAGAACTTCTCACAGTTGCGTCAACTCGAGACCCGCGCCCCCGAGGCGCTCGAGGACGTGCGCCACGCCGTGGCCGGTGTCCAGCCGCGCCTGCAGGACGCCGAGTCCTTGCTCGTCTCGCTGCACGCAACGTACGACGACGCCGCTCTGGCCCCCGTGCGGGACAACGGCGAGCAGGCGCGCGAACGCCTCGAGTTCGCCGACTCCGCGATCACCCAGGCCCAACAGCACCTGGACGCGGGACAGGTTTCCCAGGCCGTGCTCAACATCCGAGCCGCCGAGGAGGCGCAGGGCCAGGCCGAGGGTCTGATCACCTCGGTGGAGAACGCCCGCCGGGAACTGGCCAAGGCCGAGGAGTCCCTCAAGGACGCCGTGAGCATCGCCCAACGGGACGTCGCCGAGGCCGAGGGACTGGTCCAGCAGGGCTCCCGTCCCGAGCTCGCGGGTGCCGCCGCCGGGGTGCGCTCCGTGCTGCAGACCGTGACCCAGAACATGCGTTCCGGGCGCTACGACCCCATGGGCTCCGCCCGCCGGCTCGCGCAGGCCAAGGCCGAGCTCGACAAGGGCCTGGACGACGTCCGGAGCGCGAACGACCGCGCCCGCTCCGCGCGCGAGACCCTGTCCCACGCGCTCGTGAGCGCGCAGGCGAGCCTGACCACCGCGTCCGACTACGTGTGGGCGCGCCGCGGCGGTGTGGGCGCCCGCGCGCGCACCGAACTCGCGGAGGCCGAACGCCACCTGGAGATCGCGCAGCAACTACAGAACTCTGATCCCGAGCGAGCACTCAACGAGGCCAACCAGTCCATCCGCCTCGCGGACTCCGCACAGCGCTCCGCACAGACGGACGTGGACGAGTTCTACAACTCTCCCATGGGCTACGGCGGCATGGGTTACGGCCGGCGTAGCAACGGCCTCGGTGGTGCCATGCTCGGCGGGATCCTGCTGGGCGGGATCCTCAACGGCGGCATCGGCGGGGGCCACTACGGCGGCGGAGGCGGTGACTTCGGCGGCGGTTTCGGCGGCGGAGGCGGCGATTTCGGTGGCTTCGACGGCGGTGTGGGCGGGAACTTCTGACCCCCTCCGGGTGAGCGACGCACCCGCCGCCCCGTGACAGATTTCAGTTTTGTCCGAGATACGAGAAGAGGAGAACACCATGTCCAAACAGTCCATTTTCGGGCGGATCGCTCAGCTGGCCAAGGCGAACATCAACGCGATGATCGATTCCGCGGAGGACCCCCAGAAGATGCTGGATCAGATGGTCCGCGACTACACCGAGAACATCCGCGAGGCGGAGTCCGCCGTGGCCCAGACCATCGGTAACCTCCGCTTGCTCGAGAAGGACCACGCCGAGGACGTCCAGGAGGCCGCCCAGTGGGGCAACAAGGCACTGGCCGCGTCCAACAAGGCGGAGGAGTTCCGTTCGTCGGGCAAGGAGAGCGAGGCCCAGAAGTTCGACAACCTCGCCAAGGTCGCGCTGCAACGTCAGATCCAGTCCGAGAGCGAGGCCCGCGGGGTCGAACCCCAGATCGCGTCCCAGACCGAGGTCGTGGAGAAGCTCAAGGACGGGCTCAACACCATGCGTGGTAAGCTCCAGGAGCTCTCCGCCAAGCGTGACGAGCTGGCCGCTCGCCAGAAGACCGTCCAGGCCCAGGCGCAGGTGCAGGACTCCCTCAAGGCGTTCGACGTCATGGACCCCACGAGCGAGGTCTCCCGGTTCGAGGACAAGATCCGCCGCGAGGAGGCTCGCGTGGCCGGCCAGCAGGAGCTCGCCGATTCCTCCCTGGACCGCCAGTTCGAGGCGCTCGAGGACATGGGTCAGCAAACCGAGATCGAGGCGCGGCTCGCGGCGCTCAAGGCCGGCAACGCCACCAAGGACGGCGAGAAGATTGTGTCCTCCGAGGAAGTCTGAGTCACTTCCGCGGCTGCCGGTGTGGTGGCCGCAGCATTCAGGGCGTCATCCCGCGGCTGAGCAGACACCCCCGGCGTGAGCTGACGTGGAGCAAACGCGGCATCGCCTGCTGCGTTTGCTCCACTGCTTGTCGCGAAGTAGCCCCGGACATGTGTCCGGACATGCCAGAAGCCCGGTTTCCTGGGAAACCGGGCTTCTTCGTGGTTGCGGGGGCAAGATTTGAACTTGCGACCTCTGGGTTATGAGCCCAGCGAGCTACCGAACTGCTCCACCCCGCGGCGACGTCCTCAACTATACGGAGGGTGAACGGATCGTGCAAATCGGGTGTCCCCCGGCGCGGATCCGCACGGGACAGCGCCCCGATGGCGAGGGGCGGTGAGGACAGGGGCGGCGACAAGGGGGGACGGTGATGGCGAAGGGCGGTGACCGGGAGAACCCGATCACCGCCCTTCGGGCGTCTCCCCTGGATTACGGGGTGGCGCCGTCCTGACGCATGGCCTCGTCGATGGCCTGCTTCAGCCGGTCCTGGGCCTCGCCGTACTGCGTCCAGTCACCGTCCCGGCGTGCCCGATCCGCTTCCTGCATGGCCTGGTTGGCGTTGTCCAGAGCCTGCTGCAGGGACGTGGAGCGCGGCGACGGGGTCCCGGAGGGCTGCGGCGAGGGGCTGGCCGACGCGCCGTCGTCCACCGCGCCGGTGCGCCCGTCGCCGCCCTGGGCGGCCTTCGCGGCCTGGTCGTTCACGCCGGCCCCGGTGTCCGTGGTGGCCCCGGAGTTACCGCTGAAAACCTCATCCAGAGCGCCGTCGAGCGTGGGGGCGAATCCGACCTTCTCACCGAAGCCCACGAGGACGCGGCGCAGGGTGGGGTAGGCGGCATCGCCGGAGGACTGCACGTACACGGGCTGGACGTAGAGCATGCCCCCGCCCGCGGGCAGTGTCAGCAGGTTGCCGTTGATGACCTCGGACGCACCCTGACGCAGCAGGTTCAGCTCCTGGGACACATCCGTGTCCGAGTTGAACAGGTTCTGCGCCTGGCCCGGACCGGGCACCACAGAGGAGCGCGGCAGTTCGAGCAGCCTCAGCTTGCCGTAGTCCTCGCTCTTGACGCCGTCCTCACCCGTCCCGGCGTCCGCGTTGGCGGAGAGGTACCCGTACATCACGTTACGGGTGTTGCCGGACTCGTTCTGCTGCGGGATGAAGGACGAGGTGAGCGAGAAGTTCGCCTTGTCCTCACCCGGCATGCGCATGGAGAGGTAGTACGGCGGCTGCGGGACGTCCTGGTTCTGCTGGGTGGGGTCGTTGGGCACGGACCACACGTCGTCGCTCGCGTAGAAGCTGTTCGCGTCCGTGACGTGGTAGCGGTTGAGCAGCTCACGCTGGACTTTGAACATGTCTTCGGGGTAGCGCACATGGGCCATGAGGTCCGCGGACATCTCCGAGTACGGCTTGAGCGTGTTCGGGAAGACCTTCTGCCACGACTTCAGGACGGGGTCCTGGTCGTCCCACGCGTAGAGATCCACGGAACCGTCGTAGGCGTTGACCGTGGCCTTGACCGAGTTACGGATGTAGTTCACACGCTCGGGCGGCAACGCAGCGGCGGTGCCCTGCGCGGTCTGGGTGTCCTGGGTGGCGTCCTGGAGCACGGACGGCGTGGAGTACGGGTAGGACGCCGCCGTGGTGTAGGCGTCCACGATCCACACGACCTTGTTGTCCACGATCGCCGGGTATGGGTTGCCGTCCACCGTGAGGTAGGGGGCCACCTTCTCCACCCGCTCACGCGGGTTGCGGTCGTAGAGGATCTGGGACTCCGGGCGCACCGCGTCCGAGAGCAGCATGTCCGTGGACTGGAACTTGATGGAGTAGGACAGCTTGTTAAACCAGTTGCCCACGGTGGGGCCGCCATTGCCGGCGAACGTGGTCTTGGCGTCCTGGGCGTCCCCGTCATTGGTCTGGGGGCGGTCCAGCTCGAGCGGCGGGTCCTCAGGGGAGCCACCCACGATCGAGTACTCGGGCGAGTTCTTCCCGAAGTAGATCCGCGGCTCGTAGTCGTTGGAGATCTCACCGCGGGACGGGATCCCGGCCTGCATGAATTGGGGCTTGCCGTCCGACTGCACGCGGGAGCCGTACGCGGCCACCACGCCGTAGCCGTGGGTGTAGACCACCGACTGGTTGTACCAGCCCTGGATCTGGTCCGGGTTCAGTTCACGGGTCGCGATGACCGTGTCCTGGGTCTGCCCGTCGATCCTGTAGCGGTCCACGTTGAGCATGTCGGAGAACTGGTAGTACGGCCGGAACTGCTGCAGCTGGGCGAACGCGGAGGAGACCACGTTGGGGTCCAGCAGACGGATGTTGGAGGTGGTCTCCGTGTCCTGGCGCAGCGCACCCTGTTCGGTCTGGGTCGTGGCGTCGTACGGGGTGACCTCGGTGTTGTCCAGACCGTAGGCCTGCCGGGTCATGGTGATGTTGCGCTGGATGTACTCGTTCTCGAGCGCCTGCTCCGTGGGTGTCACCTGGAAGCGCTGGATGGCCCACGGGTAGAGCCCACCGGCCACCACGGCCACGACCACGAGCATTGCGGCACCGATCAGAGGCAGCTTCCAACGGCCGATGAACCCGGCCACCACGAACAGGATGGCCACCAGGACGGCGGCGATCGCCAGGATGCCCTTGGTGGGGATCACGGCGTTGACGT
Source organism: Kocuria sp. PD6 (assembly GCF_031844145.1). Lineage (NCBI taxonomy): Bacteria > Bacillati > Actinomycetota > Actinomycetes > Micrococcales > Micrococcaceae > Kocuria > Kocuria sp. PD6. Next base: position 40,032 of record NZ_JAUZUS010000004.1, on the reverse strand, counting down.
CGGTGTACAGCGCACCTGTCCACTTGCCCGAGTTGGAGGTCAGGGTCGCGTAGCGGTCCAGCCAGAAGTTCACGGCCTGCAGCGCGAGGAACGCGGCCACGATGGAGCCCAGGTGCACGCGGGAGGAACGGGTCGTGGCGATCCCGCGTTCATGGATGCGGATCCCGCCGTAGACGTAGTGCATGAGCAGCCCGGCCACACCGGCGAGCAGCAGGGCGGTGACCAGGAAGCCGATCAGCAGCCGCAGGAACGGGAGGGTGAACACGTAGAAGCCCAGGTCCAGGTCGAACTGGGGGTCGGTCTGCCCGAAGGGTTCCTGGTTGAAGAACAGCAGCACGGTCTGCCACTGGGACGTGATCGTGGAGGCGGCGAACAGTCCGAAGATCACCGGCACGGCCACCATGACGATCTTGCGCACGGGGTCCAGCGCCTGCTGGTACTTCTGCATGTTGTCGCTGACCTGGCCGGTGTCCCGGGGGCGGTTGCGGTACGCGAGCCACAGGCTCAGGAATATGAGCGTGGCCACGATCACGGCGGAGATGATGAACAGACCGATCATCGCGAGGTTACGGGTGACGAACACCCGCAGGTAGCCGAGCTGCTCGAACCAGAGGATGTTCGTGTAGACCTGGGTGAACCCCACGAACAGGGCGATGAGGACCACCACCGCGATCACCGTGGGCAACAGGGCCCCGTGTTTCTTGCGGCCCGCTGCGGACCCGCTGGATGGACGTGGGGATGTGGATCCGGCGGTCACTGAATACCTCTGAATTCCCTGGGCACGGATGATGATCTGTCAATGATCAGTGTCCACCCTATTGTGCTAGCCCCCGTGGCGGCATGCAATTTCACCGCCTCGGGATGTCACCGGGTGCCGCAGGAAGGCAGCTCCACGACCGATCCGGACGCCGCTTTTTCGACCCCTTCCACAGCATCTCCCAGTGTCTTCACCTCGATCACCGTGAGACCATCCGGGACGTGCCCGGCCACCTCACCGCAATTGTCCGAGGGGGCCAGGAAGTACGTGGCACCGGACTCCGCTGCGCCCTGCAATTTCTGTCGGATCCCACCGATGGGACCGACATTCCCGTCCGCCGAGATCGTTCCGGTACCCGCGATGTGTTCGTCGCCCGCCATCGATCCGGGGGTCAGTTCCTCGATGATCCCCAGCGCGAACATCATCCCGGCGCTGGGTCCACCCACCTGGTCCAGTTGGAAGTCCACGTCCACGGGGAACTCGTATTTCGGTACGAGGTACACGCCGAGCTGCCACCGCTGCGAGTCCTCGTCCCGGGTCAGCTTCACGTGTTCGGTGACCGTCCTGCCGTCCCGGCGCACGACGACGTCCGCTCCCCGCTCCCCCGCGGCGTCGAGTTGCTCGCGCAACAGCTCGAGCGAGGTGACCTGCGTGCCGTTCACGGAGAGGATCCGGTCCCCGGCCCGCAGGACACCGTCCGCGGCGCCGCCGGGGATCACGGCGTGCACGGTCAGGGTGGTTGTGAACGGCTTGCCCAGGTGGTTCAGCGCGGCCGCCACGGAGTCCTCCTGGGAGGTGACCATGGCCGCGGCGTTGGACTCGTCCACCTGCTGGCCCGTGGTGTCCGGCGGGTAAAGGGTGTCCTCCGGGATCACGGCATCGGAGGGATCCAACCAGCCCAGCAGCGCGTTGATGGAGTTGAGCCGCCCGGAGGGTCCGCCCGTGACGTACACGGTGGTCAGGTCCAACCGGCCGTCGCTCGGGTAGGTCGGGGCGCCCGTGATCTTGACGAGCTGCTTGTCGTCGTGACTGCCCACGGTGTTGAACGTGGGTCCGGCGGATTCCACGACGTACGGCGCGGGCAGCACCACGCCCGCGAGCAGCAGCACCGTGGTCCCCGCGAGCGCGACCGACGGCAACGACTGGCGGCGGAGGAATCCGCGCCGCGCCCCCTTCTGCTCACCCGTCACGTCGCTTCCTCTCCACGGCCTCCAGGACCGTCCCAGCGTACTCGGCCCACCCTGGGAAGGTCCCGCGCACACCGTCTGGGGCGTACGTCGCACGCCCTCGTGGAAGGTTCGAAGACGCCGCACGGCCGGGGACGGCGGCGTCGCCCGCTCCCGGTAAACGGGCGCCCGGAGGATACCTGAGCCATCAGCGAACTGGGCGCGCACGCGGTGGTTCGGGCCCGGGGCGGACGGCTAGGGTTTGAGCAGTCCTAGATCCTCCACGACGATTGGCGGTCCCATGCCTTCGAACCCTCCGAACGACGAGAACGGCGAGAACCCCAAGGACCCGTTCCAGGAGATGTTCGAGCGTCTGCTGGGGTCCGGGAACATGAAGCCCGGTGACATGCCGGCCGGTATGCCCATGGACCCGCAGGCCATGTCCATGATGTTCCAGCAGATCCAGTCCATGATGAGTTCGACCTCCTCGGGGGAGCCCATCAACTGGGAGCTCGCCAACCAGCACGCCCGTCAGGTGGCCGCGCAGAAGGGCGACGCGTCCGTTTCGGCGAAGCAGAAGGGCGCCGTGAACGATGCCATGAAGCTCGCGGACCTGTGGCTCACGGACAACACCGCGTTCGGCGAAGCCCCCGTGCTGCCGTCCGCGTGGGCGCGCGCCGAGTGGATCGAGGCCACGTGGGAGACCTGGAAGGAGATGACCACCCCGGTGGCCACCTCCGTGTCCAAGGCCATGTCCGACGCCCTGACCCAGCAGTTGCCCCCCGAGCTCTCCCAGGCCATGGGCGGGGCGGACCTGTCCGGGATGCTCTCCGGCGCGGGCTCCATGATGTTCGGGATGCAGCTGGGACAGGCCGTGGGTGCGCTCTCGTGCGAGGTGCTGTCCTCCACCGACGTGGGCATCCCCCTGGCCAAGGACCGCTGCGCGCTCGTGCCGTCCAACGTGGCCGAGTTCAGCGAGGGGCTGGACCTGCCGGCCTCGGACGTGATGCTGTACCTGGCCATCCGCGAGGCCGCCCACACGCGTTTGTTCCACGGTGTGCCGTGGTTGCGCCAGTACGTGCTGGACCTGATCACGGCGTTCGCGTCCGAGATCCACATCGACATGGACAGGATCGAGTCCATCGCCCAGGAACTCGACCCCTCCGACCCCTCGGGCATCCAGGACGCGCTGGCCTCCGGCGTGTTCAGCCCCGAGATGACCCCGCGCCAGGAGGCCACACTCGCCAAGCTCGAGACGGTCCTCGCGCTCGTGGAGGGTTGGGTCAACCGCGTCACCGTGGCCTCCACCGCCAACATCCCCTCCGCCGCCGCCCTCACCGAGATGATGGCCCGACGCCGCGCCGAGGGCGGTCCCGCCGAGCGCACCTTCGGTTCCCTCGTGGGTCTCGAACTGCGCCCCCGCCGATTGCGTGAGGCAGCGACCTTCTGGGGCTACGTGGAGGAACAGCGCGGGATCACCGAGCGCGACAGCCTCTGGGAGTCCCCCGAGCTGCTGCCCACCAACGAGGACCTCGACGATCCCCAGGGCTTCGAGGAGCGCCGCGGGCTGCTCACGGCCAGCGACGAGGAGATGGACGCCGCCCTGGAGAAGCTGCTGGCCGGCGGGTACGAGGACGGCCGGCAGGCCCCGGGGGGCGCGAGTTCCACCGGCCAGGCCTCCGCGGACGCGGAGCAGGGTGCGTCCGGGGAGACGTCGCCTGGACGCGAGCCGGGTGAGAGCACGGGCACTGCTGCCGGCGACGACGACCAGGACGATCCCGACACCACGCGGGACGAGGACTGATCGTGGGCGGCTGGGTCTCCGTGTAGTAGGCCCGTCGTACGGACTTCAGGGTTCGCGGCCGGGCCCGTACGAACGGCCCGGAGCCACTCGCACCGAGACTCGTGCGGACCTCGTACCGGCCCGGCTCGCCGGACTGGCCCCTCGGGTGCCTCACTCCCGGCCCGTGACCTGCGCGGGGTTCCGCTCCGCCCACGCGACGCCGTCCAGGAACTGGCCGGCGTCGTGCGCCCTGGGGTGGCGCCGTGCCATCTCCCAGAACCGCTCGTTGTGGTGAGCCTCGAGCAGGTGCACGAGCTCGTGCAGCACCACGGTCTCCAGAACCCACTCGGGCGCGTCCGCGAGTCGCCGTGAGATCCGAATGGCACCCGTGGCGGGGGTCGCCGAGCCCCACCGCGTGTGCTGGCGGGCGGACCACGTGATGCTCGTGGGCCGGGCACGGCCCTCCAGGTAGGTCCGGGACAGCCGCTGCGCCATCTCCTCCAGCGCCGTGTCGGAGTGCCGCGTGCGCGTGGCCGCCTCCGCCGCGCGCCGCTTGGCCACGACCCTGGGAACGAGAGTTGCACTCCAATGCGCGATCTGGGCGCGGGTGGCCCGTTGCGGCACCGAGAGCACCACGGCGTCCCCGCTGAAGTGGGCGTTGACGGTCTTGGTGCGGCGGGCACTGCGCTTGACGACGATCTCCGGCATCTCCTCCGGTGGTTCGACGATTCTGGCTCGTGGTGGGGGCATGCCCCCAGTTCACCACCCCGCCCGGGCGGGGCACGAACCGGGACGCAGAAGGGGAGCACGGTGCCCGCGGCACCCGTCCTGTGGATTGCCCCGCGCCGGCCGCGGGAGCACCCCGCTTCGGCAACCCTGGTGCCATGACCCACCGTTGCCCAACCGCCCCCGAGGAACCCTGCGCTCCCCCGGCGCTCGACGAGCTGCGCGTTCTCGTGCTCGGGCTCGACCCCCTCACCGCCGCCGTGTGCCTCGCGCTCGCGGAGGCCGGGGTCTGCCTGCTCAACATCCGGGATCCTGCACCCGTCGGGACCGCGGACGTCCGCCACGGCCCGTATCCCGCGGAGTTCCAGGGCCAGCCACGTGAACTGGTGCTGAGGACCCTGCTGCGGCGCAGATCCCCGCGCTGCGCCCCGCTCAGCGCACCCGAGCTCTTCCCATCGGCGGCGGTGCCCACCGCCGTGGTGCTCCACACGTGGTCCGTGCCCGGTGATCTCGTGGCGGACCTCGCCACGGCTCCCTCCCCGGAGCTGGACCCGGCGCTGCCCACCCTGAGCGTGGTCCGCGACGGCGGGTCCGTGGTTGTCTGGCCCCTCACCGACTGGGCGCATCGCCCGTGCCGGGCCTGTGTGGCGAGTGCGGTCCGTGAAGCGCGACGCGCGTTCCGTGGGTCCCCACCCACGCCCGGCGAGCCTCTGCTTCCGCGTCAGGACGGGACGGTGGCCGTGCTGACGCGCACGGTGGCCACCGGGGAGATCGCGGGTCGCCTGCTGTCCCACGTGCTGCGGGACGACGCCGCTCCGCGGGCGGCACCGTCCGACCCGCCACACGACGCTCCCCCGGACGTGCCACCTGCCGGCACCGGAACGGCACCGTCCGGCCCACCGCCGGCCCGGCCCCCGTCCGGAACGCAGTCACCTGCCGGTCCGGACGCGTGCCTCGTGCTGCGCCGGGGGCTGACGGTTCTGCCTTTGGCCCCGGATCCGAGGTGCCTGTGCTCCCTCGCGTTCACCGGGCTGTGAACCGTGCGTGCGGAGTGCGCCGTACCACCCGTGCCCGCTCAGACGGAGTCGCGGTCCACCGTGAAGGCCCCCGCCGTGTCCGGGGGCGAGGGTGCGGGCTCGTCCCGCACCAGGGCGTTGATCACGGCCACGATGTGCCGGGCCGTGACCTCCGGGTCCAGCGCCACCATGGTCAGCGGAGGGTCGGCCAGCGCCGCCGCCGGGGAGTCGTTGACCCCCACGATCGCGAGGTCCGCGGGCGCTTTCCAGCCGAGCCGCCGCATCCCGCAGAGGACGGCGAGCGCGGCGGTGGTGTCGTGGGCGCACACCCCGGACGCCCCCGGGTGCCGTTCGCGCCACTGCAGCAGCACATCGGCCGCCCCGCGGGGATCCGCAGGAAGGGGAAGAGCGCTCGGGCGCGGCAGGCCACGGGCCGCGCACTCTCGCTGCAGCACCTCGAAGCGCCACTGGGAGACGCCGTGCATGTGCTCCGCGCCCGTGATCGCATAGCCCAGGTGCGTATGGCCCGCGGCCACGAGCCGCTGCACCTGCACCCTGGCGATGTCCCGCTCACGGAGACCCGTGATCCACCGCCCCATGTCGTCCGAACCGGTCCAGGAGACGACGCCGCGCACGCCACTTCGACGCATGCGCTCGGCGTCGTCCTCCGCGAGGTCCCACGCGAGCACGGCGGCCGGCGTCACGGAGGACCAGACCCGGGCGGCGGGGCGGCGGGTCCACGCATGGATCACCATGGACAGCCCCACCTCGGAGAACAGCACCGAGAGCCGCTCCACGATCACCCCGATGTCCTCGGTGAGGGACCCCGCCGGCGGGAGGTATAGCAGCACGGAGGTGGAGCGGCCCCGGCCGAGCGCCCGCGCCTCCGCCGAGGGCGCGTAGGAGAGCTCCCGGGCGGCGTCGAGCACGCGGCGTCGGGTGCCCGCGGAGATGGACTGCGAGGGGGTGTCGTTGAGCACGAAGCTCACGGTGGTGCGGGAGACCCCGGCCAGCCGTGCCACGTCGGCGCTCGTGGCCCGCCGTGCGGGGGTGCGGTGCCGGTGCATGCTCGTGAGTTCTCCCTGGATGTCGGTAGCCACATGGTAGCGAGTGGCCCACCGCCGCCGGGCCCTGATGCCCCACGAATGTGAGCTGTTACACTCGACAACCATCAAGCTAACGCGCGTTAGTGTGCACCGACATGGACCGCTGCCGACCCGGGCCCCTCCCGGCGCACGGCCTGCATGCAGGGAACTGGGAGCGGCCACGTCGCCGCGAGATTTCGGAGCCGGTACCCGTCGGGAACGCCGTCGGGCACCGGCTGCACCACCCGGATCCGACCGGGGCGCGAGACCGCAAGGAAGTTGGAGAACCACATGGACACTCAGGACGTCGACGTGATCATCATCGGTGCCGGGATCTCCGGCATCGGCGCCGCTCGGGAGCTCGCCGGCACCGGCCGCACCGTCCGCATCCTCGAGGCGCGCGAGGACATGGGCGGCACGTGGAACCTCTTCCGGTACCCGGGTATCCGCTCGGACTCGGACATGGCCACCTTCGGCTACCGCAGCCACCCCTGGACGGGAGAGCGCAGCCTGGCCACTGGGGACACCATCCTCGACTACGTCCACGCGGCGGCCGAGGAGGCCGACGTCACGAAGGACATCCGGTTCGGGCGGCGCGCCGAGCAGGCACGGTGGTCCTCCGAAACCCACACATGGACCGTCACGCATCGCGACGTCCACACGGGCGGGGCCGAGCAGCTCACCGGCCGGTGGCTGTTCATGGCCACGGGCTACTACCGCTACGACGAGGGCTTCACCCCCGACTGGCCCACGCTGTCCGAGTTCGAGGGGACCGTGGTCCACCCGCAGCACTGGCCGGAGGACCTGGACGTGGCGCGCCGTCGCGTGGTCGTGATCGGCAGCGGCGCCACCGCCGTGACCCTCGTGCCCGCGCTCACGGACCGCGGCGCTCACGTGAGCATGCTGCAGCGCTCCCCGTCCTACGTGGCCTCCGTGCCCGGCAGGGACGAGACTGGCATCAAGCTGCGCAAGTGGCTGCCGCCGCGCGTGGCCGGGGAGGCCAACCGCTGGCGCAACATCGTGCGCTCCATGGCCATCTACGAGTTCAGCCGCCGCCGACCGCAGGCCATGCGGGACCTGCTGCACCGCGGGGCTGTGAAGCACCTGGGCCCCACCTTCCCGGTCGACGAGCACTTCACCCCCGAGTACGACCCGTGGGACCAGCGGCTGTGCGCGGCACCGGACGGCGACTTCTTCAAGGCTGTGCGCGGGGAGCACGCCGAGGTGGTCACGGACACCATCGAACGCTTCACCGCGGACGGGATCCAGCTGCGCTCGGGCCGTCACCTCCCGGCGGACGTGATCGTCACCGCCACGGGGCTCAACGTGCAGTTTCTTGGGAACATGGATCTCGTGGTGGACGGGGAGACCGTGGATCCGGCCGCGCGCGTGAGCTACCGCGGCATGATGCTCGACGGCGTCCCCAACATGGCCTTCGCCATCGGGTACACGAACTCCTCGTGGACCCTGCGCGTGGACCTGATCACAGAGTACTTCCGGCGGCTGCTGGACCGCATGGACCGCGAGGGCGCCGTGGCCGTCACGCCCCGGTACTCCGGCCCCCGCACCGGGCTGCGCCCGCTCATCGACCTGGCCTCCGGCTACATCCAGCGTGGCGCACACCTGCTGCCCCGCCAGGGCCGCGACGGGGCATGGAACGTGCGGCAGAACTACCTGCGGGACCGGGTGCTGTTCCGTCCGGGTGCCGAGAAGGACGAGCAACTGGAGTTCACGGTGCCCGCCCGCACCACCTCGGGGGTGGGCGCGTGAGCACGCAGATGTGGAACGGGCTGAGCTGGCGCGAGACCGGTGAGGGCACCCCGGTGCTGCTGATCCACGGGATCGGACGCAGCCTGGCCGACTGGGACGAGCAGCACGAGCGTCTGGCCGCGCGGCACCGTGTGATCAGCGTGGACCTCCCCGGCTTCGGTGGCTCCGAGGTCCCCACCGAGGGCATGAGCCTCTCGAATCTCGCCTCCCGCGTGGCGGAGTTCGTGCGCGCCCAGGGCATTGCGCCGACCCACGTGGCCGGCAACTCCCTGGGCGGGGCCGTGGCCATGCAGCTCACCGCCGACCACCCGGAACTCGTGCGCAGCCTGCTGCTCGTGGACTCCGCAGGATTCGGACGGGGCGTGAGCCCGGCCCTGCGTCTCGCGGCGCTGCCCGGGGTGGGCGAGCGCGCACTGGCACCGAGCCGCAAGGGTGCGCTGCGCTCCGAGCGGGCCATGTACCACGACCCCGCCCTGGCCACGCCCGAGCGCGTGGAACGCGGCTACGAGCTCGCGCAGCGCCCCGGCGGCTCCGAGGCCATGCTGCAGATGCTGCGCTCGATCGGCTCGATCGCGGGTGTGAAGCGGCCCTGGCGGCGCCGGCTGCTCCCCCGCGTGCGGGCCACCGGTGTTCCCGTGTTCATCATGTGGGGCGACAAGGACACCGTGCTGCCCTTCCGTCACCTCGCCCGTGGGGCGAAGGCCCTGGGGGCTCGCAGCCACCGGTTTCCCGACACCGGCCACGGGCCCATGATCGAGCGGCCCGACGAGTTCGCCCGCCTGGCCACCGAGTTCTGGGCGAGCGCGGAGCGCAGCTGACGACGCCACACGGGCCGGTCCCGGTCCACGCTCACCCGCCGCGCTGCGACCACACAGCGCGTCACCGGGTGGTGGTACCGGTCGTCCCGGCCGGGCCTCGGCCGCACCCGCTTAGCGGCCGCCGCGGCGTCGTGCCGGGGTGCGCGGCGTGGGGGGCAGCACGGCGTCGAGGAAACGGGACCGGGCCCGGTTGGGCCGACCGCCCGGGGTCCGGGACAGCGACCACGAGAGCACGAGGTGCTCCCGCGCGCGGGTGATCCCCACGTAGAGCAGCCGGCGCTCCTCGTCCATGGCATCCGGGGTGTCGGCGAAGCTGATGGGCATGAGTCCCTCGGAGAGCCCCACGAGGAACACGGCATCCCACTCCAGGCCCTTAGCCGAGTGCAGGGACGCGAGCGTGACCCCGTCCACCACCGGGGCCTCCTGGGTGGTCGCACGGCGTTCGATCTCCCGCGCGAAACCGGCGAGCGACAGCGTCTCGCCGTCCGCCACGGCGCGGCGGGCCATGGTGTCCGCGAGCGAGACGAGTGCACGCAGGGACTCCCACTTGGCGCGCGTGGCACTGTCGGAGCGCGGGGCCCGCTCCGTGTAGCCGAGCGAACCGAGCATGTCCCGCACCTGCTGGGGGACGTCCGCGCGGTCCGCGCCCGCGGTGCGTGCGGCGGAACGGATCTGCACGATGGCCTGCCGGATCTCGGGCCGGTTGAAGAACCGTTCGGAGCCACGCAGCTGGAAGCCGATGTTCGCATCCGCGAGTGCGGCTTCGAACGCCTGCGACTGGCCGTTGGTGCGGAACAGGACGGCGATCTCGTGCGGGGCCACGCCGTCGTCGATCAGGTCCTGGATCCGCGCGGCCACGCCCGCGGCCTCGGCCTCGTCGTCCGGGTACTCGTTCCACGCGGGCTCGGGGCCCGCGGGGCGCTGGGAGACCAGGCGCAGCGGTGTGGCCCACGTGTCCGGGGTGGACGTGAGGGACGGGCGGCGCGCGGCCAGCAGCCGGTTGGCGGTGTTGACCACCTGAGGGGTGGAGCGGTAGTCGCGGATCAGCTCCACCACGGACGCCCCGGGGTACCGGGACGGGAACTCCAGCAGGTGCCGGGACGTGGCGCCCGTGAAGGAGTAGATGGTCTGGGAGGCGTCCCCCACCACGCAGAGATCGTCCCGGGAGCCGAGCCACGCGTCCAGCAGCCGCTGCTGCAGGGGCGAGACGTCCTGGTACTCGTCCACCACGAACTGGCGGTACTGCGCGTGCACCGCCGCGGCGATCCGCTCGTCCTCCTCCAGGATCCCCACCGTGATCAGCAGGACGTCCTCGAAGTCGATCAGGTGCCGGTCCGCCTTGAGGTCCTCGTAGGACTGGTAGAGCCGCTGCATGGTGCGGACGTCGTAGCCCGCGGGCATGTCCCGCTGGCCCGCCGCCTGCGGATAGGTGTCCGGGGTGTGCATGGAGACCTTGGCCCACTCGATCTCGGCCGCGACGTCCCGGACGGTCGCCCGGTCCGTGGTCAGGCGCATGGCCTGGGCGGCCTCGGTGATCAGTCTCGCCTTGTGGTTCACGAGCCCCGGCGGGGGCCCACCCACGGCCTGCGGCCAGAAGTACTGCAGCTGGCGCAGGGCGGCAGAGTGGAAGGTCCGGGCCTGCACACCGGGAGCCCCGAGAGCCCGCAGCCGCTGGCGCATCTCATTGGCGGCGCGCGCGGTGAAGGTCAGGGCCAGGGTCTTCTGGGGGGTATAGACCCCCGAGGCGATGCCCCACGCGATGCGGTGGGTGATGGCCCGCGTCTTGCCGGTGCCCGCTCCAGCGCGCACGCACACCGGACCGTTCAGTGTGGTCGCGACCACGCGCTGCTCCGGGTCCAGGCCTCCGAGGATCCGCTCCTCGGCGCTCTGCTCCACGCTCACCAGTCGGTCCCCGGGAGGTCCTCGCCCAGCCAGCTGACGATCAGCGCGTGCGCGATCGACACCCTCCCCGGCAGCGTGACCTCACCGGTGCGGGTGCTCGTGAGCAGCTGCTCGCGCGTGAACCACCGGACGTCCAGGATCTCCTCGCCGTCCGCCTCGGCCACCGACGTGTGGGCCACGGCGCGAAAGCCCAGCATCAGGGAGCGGGGGAACGGCCACGGCTGAGAGCCCTGGTACTGCACGGTGTCCACCGTGATCCCGGCCTCCTCGCCCACCTCGCGCACGACCGCTTGCTCGGCGGACTCCCCCGGCTCGACGAAGCCTGCGAACGTGGAGTACATGTTGCCGGCCCATGCCGCAGAGCGGCCCAGCAGGATGCGCGGCGATGCCGGGTCCGGGCCGTCCTCGACCACCGCCACGATGACCGCTGGATCCGTGCGGGGGAAGTGCAGCGAGTCGTCCTCGGGGCAGCGCCGGGCCCACCCGGAGCGGATGCTCTGCGTGAGCGCCCCGCAGCGAGGACACCGCGGGTGGTCGCGGTGCCACAAGGCCACCGCCTGCGCCGTGACGAGCAACGACGTCTGCTCGGGGTCCACCACGGTGGCCAGCGTGCGCAGCCCCTCCCACCGGGCACCGTCGAGACCGGACAGCTGGGTGTCCTCGGGGAAGGTGCGCAGGATCACCTGGGTGCCGTCCGCCAGGCGGCCCAGGTACACGTCCGGGCGGCCGGCATCATCCGTGGGTCCCGGGACCTCCGCCACGAGCGGGAGGACCAGGGCGCCGTCGCGCGTGGGGGCCTGGGAGCCCCGCAGCACGAGCACCCGCGCGGTGGGCGAGGCGAGCGCCTCAGCCACGAGATCGCGGTGCTCCCGGGCGACCGCGTCCCGGTCGAAGGGGCGCCCGGCGAAGGGCAGCTGGGCGTCGTCGAGCAGGGGCGCGACGGCGCCGGGACGGTCCTGGGATGAGATCATCCGACCACTGTAGACCGGGGTCCGGACATCCTCACGGGCCGCGGTGGACAGCCCGCCCCGGGCCGAGGCCGGTAGGGTGGGTGAGGTGAGAACGACCCCCGAATTGCTGGCCGCCGTCGCGGCCGCGGCCGTGCCCGGGGTGGCCCCTGTGGCCACCGGTCCTTCTCCCGACGACGCCGCGGATTTCCGCTCGTGCGTGGTCCAGGACTCCGAGGGTCGCCGCTGGCGCGTCCGCAGTCCCCTGAACACCGAAGCGAGCATGCGCCTGGAGACCGAGCACCTGGTGTTGCAGGCGTTCACCCCGTCCGTGCGCTCGCGGTTGCCGTTCCACCTGCCCACGGTCGCGGGGTCCGTGGCGCAGGACGGGTTGCGCACTTTTGTCTACTCGCACCTGCCGGGTCACACGCTCAGCCTGCGGGAGTTCCAGCGGCAGAACGAACATCCCGAACCTCCCGTGCACACGCCCTCCCCGAGTGCGACGCCGCGCGCCCCCCTGGCCGTGCAACTGGGCCGTTCGCTCGGGTGCCTTCATTCTCTGCCCCGTGCGCTCGTGATGGACGCGGACCTGCCCGCCTACAGCGCCGAACAGTGCCGCAAGCGCATGCTCCACGATCTCGATCAGGCCGCGACCACGGGGCTGATCCCCGGGGACCTATTGCGTCGGTGGGAGGAGGCCCTTGAGGACACCACGCTGTGGCAGTTCTCCACGCGCGTGGTGCACGGGGACCTACACGAGGACAACATCACCGTGGACCACGGTTCACTCGCGTCCTTCACGGGGTGGAGCGATCTGCACGTGGGCGATCCCGCCGTGGACTTCTCATGGCTCGTGGGCATGTCAGACCCTGCGTTCGCGGACACCGTGCTAGAGGCCTACTCCGTGGCGGCCGTCCAACCCCCGGACCGCCATCTGTTGCGCCGCGCGCACCTCAAGGCCGAGTTCGCGCTCGCGGAATGGCTCGTGCGCGGTGTGGACCGGGGCATCACGTCCATGGTGGACAACGCCCAGCGGATGCTCACGACCCTCGCGGCGGACGTGCGGGCCAGCGCGTCGCCGTCCCCGGGGGTGGCCGGTCCGCCGCCCGCCTCGACCGCGTCGGCTGCCGCGTCCGGTGCGGATCGGGCCGGCGACTCCGACGTCGACTCGGTGGACCGCACTGACTCCGACGGCCGCGCCCTCGACGACGACTCCGCCCCGGACGGTCACCCCAGCGATGACGGCTTGTCCCCCGACCATCACTCCGGCGAGCGCGGCTCCTCCACCGGCGGTTCCTCCGCGGCGTCCGGATCCGTCACGCCCACCTCGTAGAGCGAGCTCACCACGGCCTCGAGTTCCGTCTCGTCCGCGAGGTCGTGGGGACGCACCACCTGGTCCGCGGCCACGTAGTAGAACGCCGCCGACACAAGCTCCACCGGGACCTCGTGCAACCGCGCGAACGCCAACCGGTACAGCGCGAGCTGCCCGGACTTGCGCTTGAGCTCCCGACCGTGCGGGATTCGCCCTGTTTTCCAGTCCACGAGTTCCCAGCCGTCCGCGGTGCGGAACACGGCATCGATCCGACCGCGCACCGTGAGCGACCCCACCGGGGTCTCCACGGGCAGTTCGATCGCGTAGGGCTCCAGGGACGCCCACGGGCTGTTCCGGAAGGTCTCGGCGAGCCGGGGCAGGTCCAGGTCCTCGTCCACGTAGTCGTCGGAACCGGGCAGTTCGTCCGCGTCGAAAATCGCGGAGTCCCCGAAGTAGTTCTCAACCCACGTGTGGAACGCCGTACCCGCCCGGGCCGCGGAGCCCGGTTTGCGTGGCATGGGTCGGCGCAGACTGCTGATGAACCCCTCGGGATCGGTGTCCATGGCCACGAGCGCGGACGCCGAGACGTGGGAGGGCATGTGCACGCTGCGGTCCTCCTCGGACGCCGCGCGGCGACCCAGCAACAGTTCGGCCTCGCGCCGCCACCGCGTGACCACGTCACCGGAGGGCCCCTGTGCCAACTCCTCGTCCGTGAGCTCGCGGGTGTCCGGGAAACCGCGCTCGGCCACGGCGCGGGCAGCGCGTTCCATGACCTCTCGGCGGCCTCGGTGTGCCGGAGCGATCACGGTTTCCATGTGCTCGCCGTCCGCGGAGCGTTCGGTGCGCACGAGTTCCGGTCCCTCCACGGGGTCGTACGGCCACAGCGCGCTGACCCGGGTGTCCCGCTGCGGGTTGGTGGCATCCGGTTCCGGCTCGACCCAAGGACCCGCCTCGAAACCGGGGCTCGATCCCTCGAGCAACTCCCGCGCTTCGAGCAAAAACGGTGAGGCCTCCTTGACCTCCTGGGCGGTGCCCCGGAACACGCTGCCGGAGAGTTCGAGCAGGGACTTGGCGCGTGTGAACGCGACATAGGCCAACCGACGTTCCTCGGCGAGGTCGTACTGTTCGACGTCCTCCGCGAACTCCTCGTAAGAACTCTCGAGTTCGCGCACGTCCGAGACGCGCGCATCCCACTGGGGCAACTGAGCGGCGTCGCCCCGTAACGGCCACGGCAGCTTGGCCGCTTCCAGGGTCCACGCGGAGGACTTCTTGGAGGGGAAGTCGTTCTTGTTGAGCCCGGGGACGTAGACGTGGTCCCACTCGAGGCCCTTGGAGGCGTGGACCGTGAGCAGTTGTACGGCGTCCCGGCGCGTGTGCGCGGGCGGAAGTTCCAGGCCGTTCTCTTCGTGGGACGCGGCCTCGAGCCAGTCCAGGAACGCGGCGACGTCGTGCGTGCGGGTCGTGGCCGTGAACTGGACCGCCTGGTCGTGGAAGCCGTCCAGGTTGCGCCGCGCGTGCACGGGATCCTCCCCGGGCAGCGCTGCGAGTTCGATATCGAGGCCCAGCACGGTCTCGACCTCGTGGATCACGGTGGTCAGCTCGTCCCCGAGCACACTGCGCAGGTCTCGCACGTCCCGGCGCAATGCGCGCAACCGGCGCACGCCCTCGGCACTGATCCCGCGGCCGCGCGAGGAGACCCAGCCCTCGGGGGGCAGTGTCTCGAGCGCCTCGATCAGGCTCGCGCGGTCCACGATGTCCGCCATGACCACGGGCTCCTCGGCATTCTCGCCGGTGGTGGCCGCGTCGTCGGCG
The DNA here is from genome assembly GCF_031844145.1 of Kocuria sp. PD6. NCBI lineage: Bacteria > Bacillati > Actinomycetota > Actinomycetes > Micrococcales > Micrococcaceae > Kocuria > Kocuria sp. PD6. Next base: position 24,938 of record NZ_JAUZUS010000004.1, on the reverse strand, counting down.
GGCTCCGGATCCTCGCCGCGCGCGGCCCGCTCGTGGCCGCGCTCGAGGGCCGCGGCCCAGTCGCCGAGTGCCGCGAGGTCGCGTGCACCCAGCCGCCACTTGGCACCGGCGAGCAATCGGGCGAGGGCGTCCGAGCGGCCCGGATCGGTGAGGACGTGGAGCATCGCGACGACGTCGGCGACCTCCGGGGTGTGCAACAGCCCACCCAGCCCGACCACTTCGTAGGGGATGTCCCGGGCTTCGAGTTCCAGGCGCAGGGGTTCGAACTGCGCGCGTTTGCGGCACAGCACGGCCATGGTGGGCATCTCGTCCGGGGCCTGGCCCTGATGCGCGGCCCGCTGGTCGTGGATCGACGCGGCCACGGCCTGGGCCTCCTCGGTGTCCGTGAAGTAGCGGCTCACCCGCACACGACCGCGCACCGCACCCGGCGCCGGGTCCAGCGGCGGGACCTCGACCGTGGCCGCGGAACGGCTCCACGCGGGCGGGGTGCGCAGCGGCTCGGCCACGGCGTTCGCCACCTCGAGGACCGCGAGGCTGTTGCGCCACGCCGTGGTGAGGAAACTCGTGTCCGCGAACCGGGACGGCTCCACGTCCGAGGACCCCCGGACCGGGAAGTTCTCCACGAAACTGAACAGCTGGCCGGAGGACGCCCCCCGGAAGCCGTAGATGGACTGCTGGGGATCGCCCACGGCCATGACGCAGTGCCCCTCCCCGAACAATCCCGAGAACAGGGCCAACTGGGCGTGGGACGTGTCCTGGAACTCGTCCAGCAGGACCACCGAGAAACGTTCCCGCTCGACCGCGCGCGCGTGGGGGTCCATCCGCACGATCCGTGCCGCGAGTGCCAGCAGATCGCCGTAGTCGAGCGCCGAGTCCACGCGCTTGGCCGCGCGGAAGCGCTCTACGAGCTGCGCGAGGACCTCAGTCTGCTCCATCCGGCGCACGGCGTCCTGCACCTTGCGCCCCGGGGACTTCTTCCGCCCGTCCGGAGGGGTGTCCAGGCACATCGCACGCAGCCGGCCCACGAACTCGTGGATCCGGCGCGGTTCCACGAGGTGCTCCGAGGCCTCGGACGCCAACTGCATGAGACCCGTGGTGAGCGTGGATGCGGCGGGCACGGTCGCGGGCAACGGGCCGTCCCAGCTCTGCACGAGGTCGTGTGCGAGTTGCCAGGCCTGGGCCTGACCGAGCAGGACGGTGTCCGATTCCACGCCCAGCCGAAGCCCGTAACTGCGTACGAGCGAGTTCGCGTAGGAGTGGTACGTGCTGACCGTGGGCTCCTGCGCCGCGGCCGGGGCGTCGTCGTCCTCGGACTCGTCGATGAGTCCCGCGCGGCGCAGGTTCCGCAGCTTCTGGTTGATCCGCTGGGACAGTTCGCCCGCGGCCTTGCGAGTGAAGGTGACCCCGAGGATCTCGTCCGGGCGGGCCAGCCCGTTGGCCACAAGCCACGCGACGCGATCGGACATGGTGGTCGTCTTACCCGAGCCCGCGCCCGCCACGACCAGTCGTGGGGTCAACGGGGACGCGATCACCGCGGCCTGTTGCTCGGTGGGCGGGAAGTCCCCGAGCGCCTCCGCGATCTCGTACGGGGAGTACCGGACGTCCTGCGGTGAGCGGGGCTGGGGGGCGGAATCCTGCTGGGTCATTGCTCTGTGACCTGCCTTCCCTGGGCGCACAGCGGACACAGCCACGGGACGGAGCACCGGATCCCGAACCCGGCCTCCTGATCCGCGGTGTGCCGCGCTTCGAATCGCGTGCCCGCCACGAGGAGGGCCGCTTGCGTGATGAGGTCCCGCGCCCAGCGGTGTTCCTCGTCCAGGGGGTCCTGGAGTTGCACACCGGGTGACGCCGCGGGGCCGCCGAGCTGGACGAGCAGCGCTCCCCCTGGTTGGGCGGACACGGCGCCCTCGGGCAGCTCGATGCGCTCCGGACGTCGGGTTTCATGCAGATCCTCGGTGCGGGAGGCCTCCTGCATGGCCCGCCCGGCGCCGGCCTGCAATGCCACCTGATACGCGCCCAGCTGCGGGTGCTCGGGGATGTCCTTCTTGGTCGGCTGGTGTTTGCCGGTCTTGAGATCCACGACGACGTGGCGCCCGTGGGCGTCCACCTCCAGCCGGTCCACGCGCCCGGTCAGCAGGGCGTCCCGGGCCTCGCTGCGCACCAGGACCTCGAAACTGCCCTCCACCGAGACGAGCTCGCGCCCGTGCTCGGAGCGCATCTCCCGCGAGTACTGCGCGAACTTACGCAACATCTTCTCCGCGCGTTCGAGCTCCTGCTCCCCCGTCCAGCCGTGGGGCATGCCCAGGGAGGGCCAGCGGCGGCGCAGGTGCGCGATCAACTCGACGCTGTCGGCGTCCGGGAGTCGCTCGGCGATGTCGTGCACGAGCGTTCCCAGGCTGCGCCGCAGATCGGTCACCTCGGTGGCATGGGCCTCGCTCACGAACCAGTCGAGCGGGCTGCGGTGGATCGTCTCGATCGTGGACGGGGAGACCCGTACCGCCTCGTCCGGTGCGAACAGCGCGTCCTCGGTGGACAAAGCGTTGCGGCCCCACCACTGCTCGGGTGCGGCACCCGGTACGGGCTCTGCGAGCGCGGCGAAATCATGCAGCAGACGCGCGGCGGCCTCTCGTTCGTGGGCGGCCGCGTCCGGTTGCTGCACGGTGCGGCGCAGCGCACCCGTGAGCTGGCGCAACGTGAGGGGTTCGGGTGCGCTCAGTTCCTCGACGGAGATGCCGGGATCGTCGCGGCTCCCACCGGCCACGAGGTCCACGAACTCGGACGGTTGCTCGTCCTGGCTGGCCACCGCGGTGACCGTGAGGCCGGCCGTGGCGCGGGAGACGGCCGTGGCGAACTGCCGCAGTTCGTCGAAGCGCACCTGCCGCAACCGGTCCACCGCGCTCAACCGTGTGGCCTGTTCCGGCCCGTGGTCCAGGGCGTCGGTGAGCACGTCCGTTCCCAGCAACTGACCGCGCAGGGCGGTGTTGGGCCACACCCCCTGTTGCACCCCGGCGACGACCACGTGCGCCCACTGCCGGCCCGCCGACCCCGCGGGGGTCATCACCGAGACGTTGTCCTCCGCCGGTGCTCGGGCCGCCAGGGTGTCCATGGGCAATTCCTGGTGGTCCATGTAGTCCATGAACGCCCGTGCCGTGGCGCCCGGGACCTGGTCCACGAACCGTTCGGCGGCCTCGAACAGTCCGACGACGGCGTCCAGGTCCCGGTCCGCCCGCACGGCCTCCGCTCCCCCGGCCAGGGCACGACGCCGCCAGCGCGGTGCGACCCCGGACGCGTCCCACAGGGCCCACAACACGGATTCAGCGGTGGCGCCGGGCTCGTCCAGCGCCTCCTGACCGGCCTGGAGCATGTCAGCGACGCGCGCCGCGGAATCCGAGTGCACCTCCGCGAGCTCGAGCAACACACCGTCCGCGAGCGCCTGGACGAGGAGGTCGTCGCTCGTGCGTCCACCACCGGTACGCAGCTCGTAACCGCGCAGTTTCTGGCGGATCCGGCGCACCTCCATGGGGGACGCCCCGCCGATCCGCGACGTCAACAGGGCCACCGCGGCACTGGCCGTGAGCATGGATCGGTGGGCGGCCCGCTCACGGTCCGCGTCCTCGGCCTCCGAGCCCTCCATCGACGTTCCGGAAGCGGAATCGGGATCGTCGCCCGGTTGCCCACCCCGGCCCGGGCCGGCCTCCTGTGCTTCCTGATCAAGTGCTCCGTCCGGTTCCGCGACCGCATCCTGCGCCGCGAGCAACAAGCGCAGGGCATGCAGCAGCGGGATCACCGCGGGTTCCTCGCGCAAGGGGGTCTCGGCCGCGGACGTGGTCGTGGGCACGCCCAGCGCCGACAGCTGCCGGGTCAGCGCCGACAATTGAGAACCGCTGCGCACGATCACCGCCATGTCCCGGTAGGGCACGCCGTGCAAAACGTGCAAACGCAAGAAGTGGTCCGCGCACCAGCGCGCCTGGGCCGTGGGCGAATCGAAGAGCGCCGCGCGCACCGAACCCGGCGCTGCGGCGTCGTCGGCAGGGTGGGCGTCGTCGGCGGCGTGGAGGGCGTCGGCTGTGTGGGCGTCGGTTGCCTGGGAGGCGATGTGCTCGGTCGCACGGGGTTGCTCGGGGGCGCGCTGGACGCGGGCCCCCGGTACGACCGAGATGGCCCGCGCCACGCGCTGCCACGCCTCTTTGACCCGCAGTGGCATGCGGTGACTCGTGCCTAGCTGCAAGCGCTGCAGTGGCCGAGCGGGGGTGCCCACCCGGTCCTCGAGCGTGCGCAACAGGTCCGGACGGGCCCCGCGGAACCCCTGGACGGTGGTGTCCGGATTGGCGGTGAACACGGCGTCCCGGCCCCGGGTGAGCACGCCAATGAGCCTGTGGGCGGACGGGGTGGCGTCCTGGAGGTCATCCACGAGCACGACGTCCAACCGGTCCTGTTCCCGGGCGAGGAAATCCGGATTCTCCTCGAGGACGCGGGCCGCGCGGTCCACGAGCTCGGACGGGTCGAAGGCGTTGGGCATGCGCAGGGCGCGGATCTGCTGGTACTCGGCGCGGAACGCCGCCGCGCTGCGCCACTCGGGGCGACCGAGGGGCTGCGCCCAGCGCGCCAGAACGTCGGGCGCCAGGCGGTATTCGTTCATGCGGTCGAACAGCTCGCGCAATTCGCCGCGGAAGCCGCGCGTGCCGAGCGCCTGATCGAGTTCCGCGGGCCACACCACGGGGCTGCCGTACCCGGCAGCGTGCCCGCGCATCATCTCCGCGAGGAACGCGTCCTGTTCCGGCCCGGACAACAACACCGGTGTGGTGGTGACCCCGGACAACAGGTCCTGGGCCTGTGCGCGGCGCAGGACGTCGAACGCGTACGCCTGCCACGCGCGCACGAGCGGCGTGCTGATGGTCGCGCGCGCACGGCGGCTGATCTCGTCCCGCAGCGTGGCCGCCAGTTCACGCGATGGCGCGAGCACGAGCAGGCGCTGCGGATCGGCTCCCTCGACGATCCGTCGCACCGCACCCTCCACGGTCACCGTGCTGCGCCCCGTCCCGGGCGCTCCCAGCACGAGGACCGGCCCGTGGTCGGCCGGTAGCTCCACGACGGTGCGTTGCGCGGGGTCCAGCTCCGGGTCCGCCCCGCCGGATTCGACACCGCGGGGCGGGAGGACGCGCCAAGACGGTTCACGCTGCGTTCGCATGTGGTGATCACATCACGGTCATCCGACACGCATAACGGCCCGCGCACCGACCGGTACCGTGGTCGCATGGCTTCCCCGCACGACACAGGTGACACCGAACAGCCCGCACTCTTCGACGTGCCGCCCCCGCCACCCGCGGCGGACCCCGAGGAGCCCTCCGCGCCGCAGCCCGAGCAGCCCACGCTGTTCGACGCCGCGCCCGAGCCCGCGCCTGAACTCACGCGGGACAACGCTGCCGACACCCGCTCCGCGCCCTCACGCGACCGCGCGTCCGAAGTAGCACAGACCGCCGGCGACGACGCCGCCGAGCCCGCGGCGACCGCAGCAACCGTCCCCCACGGGGCGGCTCGCAGGGAGGTCGGCGCCGCGCCGTCGTGGACCGCCGGCGAGCGCGCGGCGTTCGACCTCGAGACCACGGGGCGGGATCCACAGGAGGCGAGGATCGTGACGGCGTCGGTGGTCCTCGTGGACGCCATTGGGACCGTGACGCGGGAATGGGAGTGGCTCGCCGATCCCGGGATCGAGATCCCCGCGGAGGCCGCCGCGGTCCACGGCGTCACGACCGAGCGGGCCCGCGCCGAGGGCCGCCCCGCCGCAGAGGTCACCGCGCAACTGCACGACGTGCTGAGCGGGCTGTGGCGCGAGGGGATCCCTGTGCTCGCATTCAACGCCGCCTACGACCTCACGGTCCTCGCGAGAGAGAGCGAGCGCCACGGTCTGCCCGCCCCGGCCCCGATGCCCGTGCTGGACCCGTTCGTGCTCAACAAGCAGGTGCACCGCTACCGCCGCGGCAAGCGGACGCTGGGCGCACTGTGCGAGGAGTACGGCGTGGTCCTGGATGCCGCACACACCTCCGCCGCGGATGCACTGGCCACCGAGCGGCTCGCCACCGCCCTGGTCGAACGGTTCGCAGAGCTCGAACGACCCGCGGAGGAGCTGCACGAACTGCAGATCGGCTGGGCAGCCGAGCAAGCGGCGTCGTTGCAGGAGTACTTCCGGCGCCGAGATCCCGAGGCCGTGGTGGACGGCACGTGGCCCGTCCACCCGCGCCCCTGGGACCGCTCGCACCCCTGACCCCACCCGCACCGCTACAGCGACCGTCACGCACACGACCGCGGCCGTCGCACTGCGCAATGACGACGGCGCAGCACCGCCGGGAACCACCCGGGCGGCGCCGCGCCGTCGTCGTACAGGAAAAGGCGTACAGAAAAGGCGGAGCGGATCAGCCTTCGGCGGGTCGAGCCTCCGCTGCCGCACGAGCCGCGGCGGGAAGGGCCGAGAGGATCCGGTCCATGGCCGAATCATCGTGCGCCGCGGAGAGGAACCACGCCTCGAAGACCGAGGGCGGGAGGTAGACCCCGGCATCCAGCATGGAGTGGAAGAACGGCGTGTACCGGAAGCTCTCCTGGGCCTTGGCGTCCGCGTAGTCGTGCACCCCGCGGGCACCGGTCCCGAAGGCCACCGAGAACAGGTTGCCGGCCACCTGGATCGAGTGATCGACCCCGGCGGCATCGAGGGCCTCGTGCATCCCCGCCTGCAGCTGCTCGGAACGGCGGTCGATGGTCTGATACGCGATCCGGTCCGCGCACTTGAGCGTCGCGATCCCCGCGGCCATAGCCACGGGGTTCCCGGACAGCGTGCCCGCCTGGTACACCGGGCCCATGGGGGCCAGGTACTCCATGATCTCGCGGCGCCCGCCCAGTGCGGCGGTGGGCAGTCCCCCGCCGATGACCTTGCCGAACGTGAACAGGTCCGGGACCCAGTCCTCGCCGTTCTGGTTGCTGAGCCCCCAGTACCCGGCCTCGTGGACGCGGAAGCCGGTGAGCACCTCGTCCAGAATCATCAGGGTGCCGTTGTCCCGGGTGATCCGACGGATGTGCTCGTTGAAGTCGTTCTCCGGGGTGACCACGCCCATGTTGCACGGAGCGGCCTCGGTGATCACCGCGGCGATCTCACCGGGGTGCTCGGCGAAGACGGTCTCGAGCGCCGCGACGTCGTTGTAGGCCACCACGAGCGTCTGGGCGGCGGTGGCCTCGGTGACCCCCGCGGAACCCGGCAGGGCCAGGGTCGCGACACCGGAACCGGCCTCCGACAGGAGCGAATCCACGTGACCGTGGTAGCACCCGGCGAACTTGACCACCAGGTCGCGGCCCGTGAACCCGCGGGCCAGGCGCAGCGCCGTCATGGTGGCCTCGGTGCCCGTGGAGACCATGCGGATTTCCTCGAGCGGGGCCACGCGGTCCACCACGAGCTCGGCGAGTTCGGTCTCACCGCGCGTGGTGGCGCCGAAACCGAGACCGCGCTCCACGGCCTCGTGGACGGCCTCCGTGACCACGGGATGCGCGTGACCGACCAGCGCGGGGCCCCACGAGCACACCAGGTCCACGTACTCGCGCCCGTCCACGTCCGTGAGGTACGGGCCCTTGGCCGCGGCGATGAACGGCGGGGTACCGCCCACGGAGTTGAACGCGCGCACGGGCGAGTTGACGCCCCCGGGCATGACGCGCTGGGCGCGGTCGAACAGTTCTTGCGAAACACTCATGAGATCACTTCATTCCTTTCGCCGGGAGGCTCTCCCGGTGGGACCGTGCCGCGCGACGGCGCGGGCGCGGGGGTTCTGGGGTTACCTGCCGTTCTCCTCGTGGAACCAGCGGGCGAGCTCGGTCGCGTAGTAGGTCAGGATCGAGTTGGCCCCGGCGCGCTTGATGGACAGCACGGACTCGCGGATCGCGGCGTCGCGGTTGATCCAGCCGTTCGCCGCGGCGGCCTCGATCATCGCGTACTCACCCGAGATCTGGTACGCCGAGACCGGCACGGGGGACGCGTCCGCGACCTCGCGCAGGATGTCCAGATAGCTCATGGCCGGCTTGACCATGACCATGTCCGCGCCCTCGTCCAGGTCCAGCTGCAGCTCCAGCAGGGCCTCCCGGCGGTTCGCAGGATCCATCTGATAGGTCTTGCGGTCACCCGTGAGCGTGGAGTCCACGGCCTCGCGGAACGGGCCGTAGAACGCGGACGAGTACTTGGCGCTGTAGGCGAGGATCGACACGTCCTCGCGGCCCGCAGCGTCCAGTGCCGCGCGGATCACGCCCACCTGGCCGTCCATCATCCCGGAGGGTCCCAGCATGTGGGCGCCGGCCTCGGCCTGGGCCAGGCCCATGCGGCCGTAGATCTCCAGGGTGCGATCGTTGTCCACGCGGCCCTGATCATCCAGCACACCGCAGTGGCCGTGATCGGTGAACTCGTCCAGACACAGGTCCGACATGACCACGATGTCGTCCCCCACCTCGTCACGCACGGCACGGATCCCGCGGTTGAGGATGCCGTCCGGGTCCAGCGCGGCGGAGCCCTCTGCGTCGCGGGTCTGCGGGATCCCGAACAACATGAAGCCGCCCAGCCCCAGCTCCACGGCTTCGGCGGCCGCGCGCTTGAGAGAGTCCATGGTGTGCTGCACCACACCGGGCATCGAGGCCAGGGGCTGCGGCTCGTCGAGTCCTTCCTTGACGAACACGGGCAGGATCAGCTCGGACGGCGTCACGCGGGTCTCCGCGGCGAACCGGCGCATGGCCGGGGTACTGCGCAGTCTGCGGGGCCGTGACACGAGGTCGTACGACACGTCATGGTCGGTCATGGTTCACATCTCCTGATCATCGAAATCTTTGAGTCGTCGAGGGGCGGGTCGTCGCGGGCGTCGTCGTTGCGGGCTCGGCGTGATCGTCCCGCTCCGGCGCCGAAGTGTCCGGCTCACCCAGCGCCCGCGACACGGCGTCGGCCAGGGCCGCTGGGGTCGGTTGCGCGGAGGTCATCGGGTCGACTCCGCGGGCCCGCAGCGCGCGGGCGGTCGGTTCCCCGATCGCGATCCACGCCGTGGCGGCCGCGGGCGTCATGCCCTCCAGCAGGGCGTCCGCGCGCGACGGCGCCGTGACCACCACCGCGGCCAGCTCACCGGACGCGCACGCGGCCCGAGCAGCGTCGGCGCCCCATTCCTCGGGGGCCTCCGGTGTGGTTGCGGTCCCGGCACCGGGTGCGCGCAGCGGGCGGTCCGCCGGGGCCGGGACGGTGTCGTACGCGGTGATCCGCACGACGTCGTACCCCCGCTCCCGCAGTCCGCTCACGAGGGCGTCGGACGCGAGCGCCGAGACCGGCACGAGGGCCCGCACCGGGGCCCCGGATGCATCCGGGTGCTCCTCGGGCCACTCGGCGAGCATGCCCGCCGCGCTCGAGACGCGCGCGGGGACGAAATCCACGCCCACACCATACTCCCCCAGCGCGCGGACGGTCGCCTCGCCCACCGCGGCGACCCGCAGGGCGGGCCCACCGGCCTCGGTGCGGTGACGAGCGGAGGGCCGCCGAGCGGCGTCGAGCGCGGCACCCCACTGCGGGGTGGGGGCGACCGCGGCGAGCGCCGCCACCGTGGTCGCGGACGTCACGCACAACCAGGTGGGACCGCTCGGGCCGGTGGCCTCGGCCAGCAGCTCCCGCAGTGATTCCACGTCCGACGGCAACTGGGCCTCGAGCAGGGGCGAGGCGCACGGCTCGTACCCGCGCTCCCGCAGCAGCACCGCCAGGGCGCTCGCGGAAGCGGGGTCGCGGGTGATGAGCACGCGCGCCGCGGTCACAGGCTCAACCGTGCCAACCGGTCCGCGCCGTGGGCCAACAGGTCATCCGCGACCCGCTGACCGAGAGCCCGCGCGGCCTCGACCGAGGGTTCCGGCGCGGACTCCGTGCGGCGCATGACCTCGGAGCCGTCCGGATTCGCCACGACGACGTCCAGTTCGAGATCACCGTCCACGAGGCGTGCGAAGGTTCCCACAGGTGCGGCGCAGCCCGCCTCGAGACGAGCCAGCACCGAGCGCTCCGCGGTGACCGCGAGCCGCGTGGGCAGGTGGTCCACCGCGGCCAGACCGGTCGCGAGACCCGAGTCCGCCGCGAGTTCCGCCGAGACCTCGAGCGCGAGCGCACCCTGGCCCGGGGCCGGCAGCATCCGGTGCGGATCCAGGTACTCGGTGATCCGCCCCTCGAGGCCCAGGCGCTTGAGGCCCGACGCCGCGAGCACCACCGCGTCGAGGTCCCCCGGGTCCCCGGGAGCCACGCGGTTGAGCCGCGTGCCCACGTTGCCGCGGATGTCCACGATGCGCAGGTCGGGGCGCAGCGCGCGCAACTGCGCGACGCGCCGCGGCGAGCCCGTGCCTACGGCCGCGCCCTCCGGCAGTTCGTCGAGGGTCAGACCGTCACGGGCGCACAGGGCGTCCCGCGGGTCCTCACGCTGCGGCAGCGCGGCAATGGTGAGCCCCGTGACCGCCGCGGTGGGCAAGTCCTTGAGGGAGTGCACGGCCAGGTCCACGGCGCCGTCGAGCACCTTGGACCGCAACGCCGTGGCGAAGACCCCTGTACCGCCCAACTGGGACAGCGGCCCGGTGAGCACGTCGCCCTCGGTGCGCACGGTGACCAGTTCGTAATCGAGTCCGCTCGCGCTGGCCAAGGCCTCGGCGGCCCAGCGGCTCTGCGTCATGGCCAGCTGCGAGCCTCGGGTGCCCACCCTGAACACGGGTCCACTCACCGGTGGATCACCTCGCCGTTCTCGTCGAGCCCCACGGGGATCGGCTCGCCGACGGGCCGCTGGGCGATCGTGGGGCGGGGTTCGCTCTGGCCGCGCAGCACCTTCACGCAGCAGTCCGGGGCGCACGTGTCGAACCACGTGCCCTGGGCGCACGCGGATACCCGCGGGGGCGCGGTGGGCGTGCCCAGCCGCTGCTCCACGAGGTCCGCGAGCGCGGCCACGAACTCGGGATCGGTGCCGGCGGTGGGGATGCGCTCGAACTCCAGGCCGGCCTCGGCCGCGGCGTCACGGGCCTCGGTGTCGAGGTCCCAGAGCACCTCCATGTGGTCCGAGACGAAGCCCAGGGGCACCACGGCCACGCCGGTGACGCCCTTGCCAGGCAGCTCCTCGATGACGTCGCAGATGTCCGGTTCGAGCCACGGGACCTGCGGGGGCCCGGAGCGGGACTGGTACACGAGCTCCCACTCCACCCCGTTCATGGGCTCGCCCACCTGCTCCACGATCCAGCGCGCGGCCGCAAGGTGCTGCGCCACGTAGGCGGAGTCCCCCTCGAAGCTCATCCGCTGGGAGCCGGCCGCGTTGGCGTCCGTCATGGGCACGGAGTGGGTGGTGAACAGCACGCGGAGCGCACCGTCCGTGCGCTGCCGCAGAGCATCCAGTGACTCACGCAGCTTGGTGGCGTAGGGGCGCAGGAAACCCTCGGAGTCGTAGTACTGCCGGATCTTCTCCACGTGCAGCTCGTCCTGCAGCCCCGTCTCCTCCAGGCCCACGCCGTAGTCCTCCCGGTACTGGCGGCAGCTGGAGTACCCGGAGTACGCGCTCGTGGCGAGCACCAGCAGGTCCCGGTACCCTCGCTCGTGGCTCTCGCGCAGAACGTCCGCCACGTACGGGTCCCAGTTGCGGTTGGCGAGCAGCACGGGCAGCTCCACACCACGACGCCGCAGCTCGGCCTCGAGCGCATCGCGCAGCGCCCGGTTCTGGGCGTTGATGGGGCTCACGCCGCCGTTCGCACGGTAGTGGGTGGCCACCTCCTCGAGCCGCTCGTCCGGGATGCCGCGGCCGCGCGTGACGTTGCGCAGGAACGGGATCACGTCCTCCTGACCCTCCGGCCCGCCGAAGGAGGAGAGGATCAGGGCGTCGAAGCTGTGCGGCGCGTTGGCGCGCTCGGCACTCAGGGCATTGGTCTTTCGGGTGTCAGTCATCTCAGTCAAGCACCTCGGCAATCTCGTGGGTGGTGATCCGGCGCCCCGTGTAGAACGGGGTCTCCTCGCGCACGTGCAGGCGTGCCTCGGTGTTGCGGAAGTGGCGCATGATGTCCACCAGGTCCACGAGCTCCGGGGCCTCCAGGGCCAGCAGCCATTCGAAGTCGTTGAGCCCGAAGCACGCGATGGTGTTGGCGAGCACCTGCGGGTACTCGCGGGCCTTCATGCCGTGGTTCTTGAGCATCTCCCCGCGGCGCTGCGGGTTCATGTAGTACCACTCGTAGGAGCGCACGAACGGGTAGACGCACACCCACGCGCCAGCCTCCGCACCGCGCGCGAACGCGGGCGAGTGGTTGGACGTGAACTCCGCCTCGCGGTGCACACCCATGGCGTTCCAGGACTGCCGGGTGCCCGCGAGCAGCGGCTGACGACGCAGTTGCCGGATCGCGGCCTGCAGGGCGTCCGGTTCCTTGCCCGTGAGCCACAGCATCAGATCGGCGCTTTCGCGCATCCCGGAGACGTCGTACACGCCGCGCACGGTGACGCCCCGACCCTCGAGGTCCTTCACGAGCTCGTCGAACGCGCTGCGGTTGGCCTGTGAGTCCGCGTCCCGCGGGCGCTCACCCGTCCGCTCGAACACCGTGTAACCGGCCCAGTACAGCGTGTCCCCGCCGGCCTGTGCCGCGTCCTGGCGTGCCTCGGTTGCGTGCTCACTCATCGTGTGTGCTCCCTTTCGACTTCTCGTTCTGTTCACGTTCGGTGGTTCTCGTCCCGCGCAGCACTGCCCGGGCTGCGCGGACGACGTTGCACGGCTCGGTCCCGCGCGCGGCGGTCCCTCAGTTCGGGGTCACGTCGAACCCGTGGTGCTTGAGCAGGGTCCTGACCTGGTGGCGGGTGTCCGCGACGACCGCCGCGAGTCCCGTACCGGACAGCCACGCCCCCACGGCCGCGGCGTCCGGGACGTCCTTGAGCGCCCGGCGGAACCCCGTGACGCGGGCGCTGTGACCCGCGTCCGTGCGCGGCAGGGCGGTGTGCCACCGCACGACGTCCGCGCCCACGAGCTGTTCCGGCTCGATCGGTACGCCCAGCAGTGTGCTCGCGTCCCCGAGGGCGAGCGAGATGAGGTGCTTGTCCTCGAGCGTGACCTCCGGGGAGGGGCCCGATCCACGCGGGGTGGCCCGGCCGTAGGATAACCGCACCACGTGGCGGTGCTCCCCGGCCTCGCGAGCCACCCACTTCCACTTGGCCGTGGCGTGGGTCAGGGCCTTGGCGCGCACCTCGCGCACGTCGTCGCTCACGAGCAGACCGGTATCGCGGGGTGCACTGTCCAGGGCGGGGCAATCCAGCACGAGGGTGGCGAGCGCGATCCGGGGCCCCGAGCGAGGCGTGAAGTTCTGGACGTCGCTGACCTGCGTGCCGAGCAAGCGCACCGTGGTGGGTCCGTCCGTGGCCATCACGAGCAGTTCCCCGCGGGCCACGGCCGTCTTGTCCCCGTTCACGGGTTGGCGCTGGATCACCATCCACCCGGGCCTGCGCGGGTCGCGGTCCAGGGCGATGACGTCGTAGCGGGTCACGAGCTTGACGCCCAACCGCTCCGCGTCCCGCACGAGCCGTTCGCTGAGCAGGTTCATCCCGCCGTCGAGACCGGCCACGTTCGCACCCGCGGGGCTCGCTGTGCGCAGTGCACCCGCGGCCGCGCCCAGGCTGCCGAGTTCGCGCAAGCGGGCGCGCAAACCGGGGGCCACGGCGTCGACGTCGAGTTCGTCCGGGTGGGTCGAGTAGACCCCGGAGACGAACGGGGTGACCAACCGGTCCAGCACGCGCTGGCCCATGCGGGCACGCACGAGACCGCCGATGGAACGCTCCCCCGCGCCCACGCGGGCCGGCAACGCCCTGTCCATGCGCGCACGGGCCACGCCCGCCCGGCCCAGGGGCTTGCGCAGCTCCGGTGCGGTGGGGTCCGCGGGGATCCCGAGCACCCCGGACTTGGGTGCGGGCACCGCACCCTCAGGGAGTTGCAACCAGGAGCCCGCGGGATGGGGGGTGACCACGCGGTCGGAGAGCCCGAGTTCCTCGAGCAGATCGGGTACGGCGTCCGAGCGTGTGGCGAAGGATTCCGCGCCGGAGTCCAGGACGAGTCCCGCCACCTCGTGGGCACCCACGGCGCCGCCGAAGTGGTCCGAGGCCTCGACCAGGGTCACGCGCAGACCGGCGCGCGCCAGGTCACGGGCGGCCGTCAACCCGGCGACGCCGCCGCCCACCACGAGAGCCGTGCGAGGACGCCGTGGCGCGGTGCGCCGCTGGGCACCGGGGGAAGTTGTCACCGAGTCTCCTTGTGGATGAAGGTCACCAGTTCGCTCAGTACGTCCGGGTCCGTCTCCGGCGGCACGCCGTGGCCCAGGTTGACCACGTGACCGGGGGCGCTGCGACCGCGGCGCAGAACGTCGCGGGCGTGCTCGTGTAGCACCTCCCGCGGGGCGGCGAGCAGCGCGGGATCGATGTTGCCCTGCACCACGGTGCGCCCACCCAGACGCTGCGATGCGACGTCCAACGGGATGCGGTAATCCACACCCACGGCGTCCGCTCCCGCGTCCCGCATGGCGGCCAACAGCTCGCCCGTACCCGTGCCGAAATGGATCCGCGGTACCCCCAGGTCCGCCACGGCGGCGAGCGCGTCCGCGGAGTGGCGCTGGACGTGCGCCTCGTAGTCGGCGAGCGATAGGGAGCCCGCCCACGAGTCGAACAACTGCACGGCCGAGGCCCCCGCTTCCACTTGGGCGCGCAGGAACGCTCCGGAGGTGCGCGCGGCCCACTCGGCCAGAGCGGTCCAGGACGCGGGATCCGCGTGCATCATGGTGCGCGGGCGCAAGTGGTCGCGCGAGGGCCCGCCCTCCACGGCGTATGCGGCGATCGTGAACGGCGCGCCCGCGAAACCGATCAGCGGGGTGTCCCCGAGCTCGGCGACCGTGCGCGCCACGGCCTCGCGGATCGGGTCCAACGCCGAGTCCGGCAGTTCGGGCAGCGCGGTGACGTCCGCGGCGGTGCGCACGGGGTGGTCGAGCACCGGGCCGCGCCCGGCCACGATGTCCACGGCCACCGAGGCGAGCTTCATGGGCACCACGATGTCGGAGAAGAAGATGGCCGCGTCCACGCCGTGCCGGCGCACCGGCTGCAGGGTGATCTCCGCGGCGAGGTCCGGGGTCAGGCACGCCTCGAGCATCCCCGTGCCCTCCCGGGCGGCGCGGTACTCGGGCAACGAGCGACCCGCCTGACGCATGAACCACACGGGCGTGTGCGCGGCGGGGAGCCCCCGCAGGGTACTGATCAGGGGGGAGTCGGCCACACCCGCCGAGCGCAGCGGGTGCTCGGTGGGCAGCGCGGCGATGCGCTGCTCCCACGCGTGATCGCCGCCCGGCTCCGTGGCCGCGGCGGGATCATGGGGGGACTCGGCGCGGCGGGATTCTACGGTGCGATCATTCTGGGAAGCCATAATGGCCCCATTGTGCCAAAGGAGCCCGCCGGTTTTGATGACGTAGTGTCCGCCGGGAACGCAATCTCTGCGCCGGGCGCGCCCAGTGGTTATGCTGAGCGAGCCAGGATGAATTCGTCTAGGATGGCCGGATTGTGGTTCTTTTCTGTCTTGTCGCATCGCACCGTTCCGTCGACCTCAACACCGTCGCACGGTTGAGCACGGGGGCTCTCGGGGTGGCCGAGGAAGCCGTGTCCCAGGGTGCGCTCTCGGGGGCCATCACGCTGTCCACGTGCAACCGGCTCGAACTCTACGGTGAGCTGCCCGAGGACGGGACCAACGACGTCGCCCTGGCCCAGCAGCAGCTCGCCGAACGCGTGGCCGAGCGCGCGGGGCTGGACGAACGCTTCGTCCTGGAGACCATGGACACCTACCACGGCACCGAGGTCCCGCAACACCTGTTCACTGTGGTCTCCGGTCTGGAGTCCGCCGTGGTGGGCGAGCGTGAGATCACCGGACAGGTCCGCCGCGCGCTGAACCAGGCCCGCCAGTCCGGCACCGCTTCGGGACACCTCGTGCAGTTGTTCGAGGCCGCCGCCCGCACCGCACGTGAGGTCGGGGCCCGCACCGGCCTCGGTGAGCGGGGACGCTCCATCGTGTCCGTGGCCCTGGACCTCGCCGACGACATCACCCGCGGCAGCTGGCCCGACCGGCACGCCCTGATCTTCGGCACCGGCGCGTACGCCGGCGCCACCATGGCCGCGCTGCGCGACCGCGGCTGCGCGGACATCGAGGTCTACTCCGGTTCCGGACGCGCCCAGCAGTTCACGGACCAGCGCGGCGGCTCCCCCGTCACGGAGGTCGAGCTGCCGGCGGCACTGCGCCGCGCGGACGTCGTGATCGGCTGCTCGGGCGGCTCCGCCCCCATGCCGGCGTCCGCCTTCCCGAGCGGACCGCGCACCGTGATCGACCTCGCGCTCGCGCGGGACTTCGACCCCGCCGTCGCGGACCTGCCGGACGTGGAGCTGATCACCCTGGAATCGGTGCGCGTGGCCGCACCCGAGGAGACCCGCGAGTCCGTGAGCGCGGCGCGCGAGATCGTGGACGAGGCCGCCCAGGGCTTCGCGGCGGCCCAGAGCGCCCGCACCATGGACCAGGCCATCGTGGCGCTGCGCAAGCACACCATGGCCGTGCTGGACACCGAACTCGAGAAGGTCCGTGCCCATCACGGCTGCACCGGCGCGGAGGAACAGATCGAGATGGCCATGCGCCGCATGGTCCGCTCACTGCTGCACATCCCCACCGTCCGTGCCCGTCAACTCGCCGCGGAGGGCCGCGCGGACGAATACATTTCCGGATTGGAAGCGCTGTTCGGTCTGGAGGTCGCGCCACCGCAGACCCTCCCCGCGGATCAGGATTCCCTCGCTGAACGATCCCCCTCAGACACCCCGCGTCCCCGCGCGGCCGGTTGAAGCCACGACGGGCGAGGGCCCGTCACAGAGGAGGACCCCATGAACGCTCCCGATGCACGCGACGCGCCCGCGCCCACCGGCCACACGCGGGCCCCTCGCATGACCCGGGACCAGCGGCGGGAGCAGCTGTTGAGCACGGCACTGCGGGTGTTCTCCGAAGGCGGCTACCACTCGACCTCCATGGACGAGATCGCCGCCGCGGCCGGGGTCTCCAAACCGGTGCTCTACCAGCACTTCCCGGGTAAGCGGGACCTGTTCCTGGCGCTCGTGCAGTTCACGCTCGCGGAACTGTCCGAGAAGCTCGAGCGGTCCCTGGCCAGCGCCGAGACCAACAAGGCGCGGGTGCAGAACGTGATCGACACCCACTTCGAGTTCGTGAACAGCCAGCCGGAGGCCCATCGGCTCGTGTTCAGCGCGGACCTCATGTCCTTCCCCGAGGTCGCGGCGCAACTGGACGAGTTCTACCAGGGGGTCGCCGTGGCCGTGGCCGCGGTGCTCGGACCCAAAGCGGGCATGCCACCGGCCCAGGCCACCATGCTGTCCCGGGGCCTCGTGCACCTGGTCCAGACCTCCGCTGTGTTCTGGACCCGCCACCCGGAAGCGGGCACACGCGAAGAGGTCCAGGACCGGATTTTCCGTTTAGCCTGGGGCGGAATCAGGACGCTCGACGAGGAGCGCCGGGAACCTGCTCCTAAACTGATCGGCAACGACCGAGGCTGACGCGCCCGCCCCTCACCGGGGTGCGCGGCACCTGGAAGACATGGTCCGGCCCGTGATCACCGTGGGCCGGTGACGCCGCAGGAGGTACTCATGGAAATCAAGATCGGGATTCAGAACGTGGCCCGCGAGCTCGTGGTCAACGCCGACCTCTCCGCGGACGAGGTGCAGACCAAGGTCACGGAGGCGCTGAGCTCCGGCGCACCGCTCGTGCTGCAGGACACCAAGGGTTCCACCACCGTGGTCCCCTCCGCGAGCATCGGCTACGTGGAGACCGGCCAGGAGACCAAGCGAAAGGTGGGTTTCACCCCCCTGCCCCTCGGCTGAACCGCCCACGCCGTGAGGCCCCCGGACCACCGCGTCCGGGGGCCTCACCGTTTTGCGGGTACACTGGAGGTGTTTATCAGGATGACCGGTCGTCCCATGAGACCGTCACGTTCACTTGTTACCCGGCTTCGGCCCGCGCCCGGAAGGTCCCGCGCCTTCCGCTGAGCGCCCGGGCGGGGTGCGTTTCACGATCGGCTTCCTCTCACAGCGCGGCGGCCCCCGCTTCGTGCCGCTCCGTCCTCCGGGACGGCCCGGCCGATGATCCGGCGTGGTGCCCCGCGCCGACCCGTGAAGGACATTCGTGACCGATATCACTGCAACACCCGAACACGACATCATCGAGCCGGACGAGGCCGGGACCCAGGCGGTCGACACCGCCGAACCCGTGACCGAGTCCTCGTTCGCGGACTTCGGCGTCCGCCAGGACATCGTGGACGCGCTCGCCGAGCACGGCATCACCTCCCCGTTCCCCATCCAGGCCATGACGCTGCCCATCGCGCTGTCCGGCCAGGACATCATCGGTCAGGCCAAGACCGGTACCGGCAAGACCCTCGGTTTCGGCATCCCCGCACTGCAGCGTGCCGTAGGCCGTGACGACGACGGCTGGGCCCAGTTGAAGAAGCCCGGCGCCCCCCAGGCATTGATCGTGGTCCCCACGCGTGAGCTCGCGGTCCAGGTGGGCAGCGACCTCGCGATCGCCGCCAAGACCCGCAACGCCCGCGTGGCCACGATCTACGGTGGCCGCCCCTACGAGTCGCAGATCGCCGAGCTCGAAAAGGGCGTGGAGGTCGTCGTGGGCACCCCCGGGCGCCTGATCGACCTCAACCGCCAGCACTTCCTGGACCTGAGCCACGTGCGCATGGTCGTGCTGGACGAGGCGGACGAGATGCTGGACCTGGGCTTCCTCCCGGACGTGGAGAAGCTGCTGGCCACGGTTCCGCAGGTGCGCCAAACCATGCTGTTCTCCGCGACCATGCCCGGCCCCGTGGTGGCCATGGCACGGCGGTACATGACCCGGCCCATGCACATCCGTGCGGCTGCCCCGGACGAGGGCAGCACCAAGAAGGACATCCGTCAGGTCATCTACCGCGCCCACCACCTGGACAAGGACGAGGTCGTCGCGCGCATCCTGCAGGCCGAGGGCCGGGGACGGACCATCATCTTCACGCGTACCAAACGCGCGGCCGCCAAGCTCGCGGACGAGCTCATCCACCGCGGTTTCGCCGCCGCTCCCCTGCACGGCGACCTGGGCCAGGGCGCCCGCGAGCAGGCGCTGCGCGCGTTCCGTCACGGCAAGGTGGACGTGCTTGTGGCCACGGACGTCGCCGCGCGAGGGATCGACGTCGAGGACGTCACCCACGTGATCAACTTCCAGTGCCCCGAGGACGAGAAGACTTACCTGCACCGCACCGGGCGCACCGGGCGCGCGGGCAACAAGGGCACGGCCATCACGTTCGTGGACTGGGACGACGTCCCCCGCTGGCGCCTGATCGACAATGCCCTCGAGCTGGGCGTGCCCGAACCCGTGGAGACCTACTCGTCCTCCGATCACCTCTACACGGACCTGAACATCCCGCGCGGCGTCAAGGGCAAGCTGCCCAAGTCGCAGCGCACGCTCGAGGGCCTCGACGCCGAGGAGCTCGAGGACCTCGGTGACGGCAGGCCGCAGCACTCCGAGAAGCGTTCGGGCCGCGGCGGTCGCGGTGGTTCCGGTGGCCGCAACGGCTCCGGCGCACGACGCCGCTCGGGCGGTTCCGACCCCCGCAGCGGCTCCGCGGGGCGATCCCAGGCGGAGAACCAGCGGCCCCGCTCCGAGCAGGGCGAGCGTTCCCGGGAGACCTCCGTGGAGAACACGGGCGAGGGCACCAAGCGGCGCCGGCGGCGTCGTCGTTCCTCGGGGCAGAACAAGGCTGCCCAGGGCGGTCAGCAGGCGCAGCAGTCCTCTGCAGCGGGAGAGTAGATGGCGCAGTGGGAGCCCTTCGCATTCGACGCGGAGGGCACCAGCGCGATCGTGCACGGTGAGAACCTCAACGTGCTGGAGGGGCTGCCGGACGAGGCGTTCTCCCTGGTATACCTGGACCCCCCGTTCAACACGGGCAGGGACCAGGTGCGCCGCACCACTCGCTCCGTCCCCGCGGCCGCGGGCGAGGGCGATCGCGTGGGCTTCGCGGGGCGTTCCTACGAAACGATCATGGGCTCGTTGCTGCGCTACGAGGACTCGTTCGCGGACTACCTGGGCTTCCTGGAACCCCGGCTGATGCATGCCCGGCGCGTGCTGGCCACGCACGGGACGCTGTACGTGCACCTGGACTACCGCGAGGTGCACTACGTCAAGGTGCTGCTGGACGCGCTGTTCGGCCGCCGGTGCTTCCTCAACGAGATCATCTGGGCCTACGACTTCGGCGGACGCACCGCCAAGCGATGGCCGGCCAAGCACGACACGATCCTGGTCTACGTCAAGGATCCGACCGCCTACCACTTCAACTCCGCGGACGTGGACCGGGAGCCGTACATGGCCCCGGGGCTCGTGGGTCCCGTCAAAGCCGCGCGCGGCAAGCTGCCCACGGACGTGTGGTGGCACACGATCGTCTCCCCCACGGGCAAGGAAAAGACCGGTTATCCCACGCAGAAACCCGCCGGGGTGTTGCGCCGGATCGTCACGGCGTCCTCGCGTCCCGGGGACTGGGTGCTGGACTTCTTCGCAGGCTCGGGGACCACGGGCGCGGTCAGCGAGCAACTGGGCCGGAAGTTCGTGTGCGTGGACTCCAACCCCGAGGCCGTGGACGTCATGCGTCGGCGCCTGCCGGATACGGCGGTGTTCAGCGCGTCCTGATCCGGTTCACGAGCCGCTGCATCCCGACTGTTCTTCGAAACGTCGTCAGGACCGTGCCGTGCGCCCCGGCCTCACGGCCAGCGGACCTCCATCCCGGAGGTGGCCTGTTCGCAAATCCTCGTGAGCGAACGCACTGACGTGGAGTTCTCCCCCAACCGATTGGGCTTGCCCGCGCCGTGGTAGTCGCTGGATCCCGTGACGATGAGATCGTGGTCCGCGGCGAGCTTCATGAGCACCGCGCGGGACTCGTCCGGGTTGTCCCGGTGGGCGACTTCCACGCCGGCCAGACCGGCGTCGATCATCGCGTTGAAATCAGCCGGGGTGGCCACGCGACCGCGCAACGGGGCCATGGGGTGCGCGCACACCGGGACCCCGCCCGCCGCGCGCACGAGTTTGATGGCCTGCACCGGGTCCAGGGCCATGTGCCGCACGTAGTACTTAGATCGCCCGGAGAGCATGTCCGAGAACGCGGCAGAGCGGTTTGGGACGACGCCCAGCTCCACCAGGGCGTCCGCGATGTGTGGGCGGCCCACCGTGGCCTCGGGACTCACGTGGGCCATGACGTCGTCCCAGCTGATCGGGTAGTCCTGCGCGAGCAGGTCCACCATCTTGTGCGCGCGGGAGAGTCGGCTGCGCCGGGACTCCTCGATCGCGTCCAGCAGCGGTGCGTGGTCCGGGCCGTGCAGATAGCTGAGCATGTGCACCGAGATACCGTCCGCGGTGGTGCACGTGATCTCCATGCCGGGTACGAACGCGACCCCCAGGGACACGGCGGTGTCCCCCGCCTCCTGCCACCCCGCGGTGGTGTCGTGATCGGTGAGCGCGAAGACGTTGAGCCCGGCCCGGTGTGCCGCGCGGGCCACGTCCGCCGGGGACTCCGTGCCGTCCGACGCGTTGGAGTGGGTGTGCAGGTCGATTCTCATCACCTCCACGATACCCGCGGACCGCGGTGGGTCGGCCCGCGATACGCGCCGACCGGACGAGGCCGAGCCATCGCTACCGATCGCCCGGTCCTCGCTGCCCACGGGCCAGGGTTGACCGGCGTGGCACCATGGACGAGAACATTCCGCCAGCATCGCGACCCGCGCGGGAGCCCGCGCCCCGAAGGAGATGACCGCGTCCATGAGCCAAGGCTCAGCACACCCCACCGCTTCCCATCACGCGAGCGAGGACGCCGCGCAGCCCATGGACGAGCGGGTGGACAACCGCTCGCAGCGCCCCGACAACGCGGAGTTCCGCGAGTTCATGGCCTCGGGTTGGGCCGCTCCGGAGCACACGACGACGCCGCGCGCCGAGGTCGCGGAGTTCGCCGCTCAGCGCCGTGCCCGGCTCTCCCGGATGTTCCCCGGCGAGCGTCTCGTGATCCCCGCGGGCGCCCCCAAGGTGCGCTCGAACGACACCGACTATCGCTTCCGCCCGCACTCCGCGTTCGCGCACCTCACGGGCATGGGAGTGGACCACGAGCCCGAGGCCGTGCTGGTCATGGAACCCACCGAGCAGGGTCAGGGAGACGACGGCAGCGACCACACCTCCACCCTGTACTTCCACCCCATGGCCGGGCGGGACTCCGCGGAGTTCTACGCGGATGCCAAGAACGGTGAGTTCTGGGTGGGGCCCCGCCCCACGCTGGCGCAATTGCGCGACGAGTTCGCGCTGCCCACCGAGGACCTCTCCGCTCTGGAGACCGCGGTCACCAAGGACGCAGGCAACACCGCCCTGGGTGGTCTCAGCATTCGTTTGGTGCGGGACGTGGACCTGAACATGGACGCGCTCGTGGATACCTCCCGGATCAACACGGGCGTGGACCTCGAGCAGTCGGACACCAAGGACGCGACCCTGGCCGAGGCCCTGAGCGAGCTGCGGCTCATCAAGGACGAGTACGAGGTCGGGCAGTTGCGCGAGGCCGTGGCGGCCACGATCCGCGGTTTCGAGGACATCGTCTCGGTGCTGCCGCGCGCGATCGGCGGTGAACGCGGCGAGCGCGTAGTCGAGGGCGCGTTCTTCTCCCGCGCCCGCCTCGAGGGCAACGACCTCGGCTACGACACCATCGCGGCGTCCGGGAACAACGCGACCGTGCTGCACTGGATCCGCAACAACGGCTCGGTCAAGCCGGGCGAGCTGATCCTCGTGGACGCGGGTGTGGAGGCCGAGTCGCTCTACACCGCGGACCTCACCCGCACCCTGCCCGTGACCGGCAGCTACACGGACGTGCAGCGCCGGATCTACCAGGCCGTGCTCGACGCCGCGGACGCCGCGTTCGACGTCGCCGTCCCCGGTAACAAGTTCCGGGACCTCCACGCCGCGGCCATGAAGGTGCTCGCCCAGCGGCTCGAGGAATGGGGGCTGTTGCCGGTGTCCGCGGAGGTCTCCCTGTCCGAGGCCGGTCAGCACCACCGCCGCTGGATGCCGCACGGTACGAGCCACCACCTGGGACTGGACGTGCACGACTGCGCCCAGGCCAAGCGTGAGCTCTACCTGGACGCTGTGATCGAGCCGGGGATGGTGTTCACGATCGAGCCCGGGTTGTACTTCAAGAACGAGGACCTCGCGATCCCCGAGGAGTACCGCGGCATCGGTGTGCGCATCGAGGACGACGTGCTGATCACCGAGCAGGGCAACGAGAACCTCTCCGAGGCCCTCCCCCGCAACCCCGACGACGTGGAGTCGTGGATCCAGGGCATCTGGAACCGGGACGAGAACGTGGGCCCCAGCGCGGGCCCCGCGGCGTAACCCCCGGAACACCTAGAGAGTGATCCCCGGGCCCGCATGTCAGGACCCGGGGATCGCTCTCTGTGCGTGACGCCGCCGAACTCTCAGTCACTCCCGCGCCACCTTCGGGCACCATTTGTGGCTCTGGCGTGCCCGAAATTTTGTTGCGCGTGTGCCGTGGGTCAGCGCTGGTCCTCGCCGTGCGGCCGCTGGGTCGTGCCCTGTCCGTTGTGCGGGGTGGACCCGCCCTCGCGCGGTGCCTCGGGGGTACCCGGCTGTGTCCACGGCGCCGCGCGGTCGGCCGACTGAGCCGGGTTCGCGGGGATCGTGCCCGATGACGCCCCGTCTGTGGAGGGAGCGGGAGCGTCGGCCGCGGGGTGGGACGGAGCGGCGGCGTTCGCGGGGGCCTGCGGTGCGGGCTGCCCACCGGCCGGGGCGGCGTCGGAGGGTTCGAGCCGGATACCGTACTGCGGGCGTCCGTCCGGGAGGTCCGGGAACTTCGCGGAACGGTTGGCGTCTTCCTGCTGCTGATCTGCACCCGGGAGAAACACACCGTAGCGCGGCTCGGAACCGCCGGGAGCGTTCTGTCCCCCGGGATCACCCTGCACCGGAGCACCGTGAACCGGGGCGCCCTGACCCGGAGCGCCCGGCCGCCCGCCCTGGACGGGACCGCCCTGGGCCGGTCCACCGTACTGCGGGCCACCGGGGTACTGGCTGCCCTGCGGAGCACCCGAACCACCCCACTGGTCACCCTGCGGACCGGCGGGACCGCGGTACCCCTGACCCGGGTTCTGCCCGCGCTGCCCCACCACGTGGCCGCCCTCCATGCCGTTGAGCACCTGGCGGGCCTGACCCGCGACCTCCGGGGCGGCGAGGACCTCGTAGCTGCCCGCCACGATCCTGCTGGTCGAGGTGAAGTCCCGCTTGCCGCGGGACATGGCGTACGTGATGGTGGCCATGAGCATCCAGAACGCGCCACCGAGGATCATGGTGAGCAACAGGGACGAAGCCATGTTGGCCCCGCCCAGCAGGGACATCAAAAGGCCGAAGAACGCGCCGAAGACCAGACCGTTGAGCGCACCCTGCAGGGCGACCTTGGGGTAGGAGAGCCGACCGGTGACCTGCTCCACGGACTTGAGGTCGCTGCCGATGATCGAGACCATGGCCACGGGGAAGTGTTCGTCCGCCATGTAGTCAACGGCTTTCTGCGCCAGGGCGTAGGTCCGGTAACGGCCCACCACCTCACCGCGGGGCATTTCCGGGGCGATGGACAGTTGGGCGGGGCCTGGTTTCGAGTTGCTCATGCCATCCATTGTCCCGTAGTCACCCACGAGCCCGCCGGGAAAACCCTGGATCATCGCAGCGGGTGAACACGGCGGCCGGTGAACCCACCCCGGATCGGGTGCCCAGCAACCGGTATTGCCCGGGTTCTGATCCCCCACTCCAGGAATGGGACCGCAC